>CAXBFV010000029.1:0-8192 GCA_963974985.1 uncultured Gammaproteobacteria bacterium
CTCAATTAACCCCGTCATGGATTTTAGGGGTAAGACAATTTTTCTCTGCAGGCTCTTATCTAATCATTTTAGTGGGATATGCGATTTTCTCAGAAGGCGATGTGCTGCGGGAGCTCGCCAAAATTAATAATATTTGGTTTATGTTGGCCTGTGTTTTAAGTGCCTCTTTTTCTTATCTAACTTATTACAATACCATTCGAAAAATTGGTCCAGGTTTGGGAACCGTCTTTAACGCAACCTTTGTGTTTTGGGCAGCGGTGATTAGCGCGGCCATTGGTATTTCAGTTTTGGAACCTTTATTTTGGGCGTGGGCAGTGTTATTAATCTGTGGAATTGCCTGTGCAACGAAAGAGAAGAGAGGGTCCTGAGATGGAGATTTTTTATCTTTGTGGGTATTGCAGCATTCTCACAAATTATTGCCACATGGTTTATGGTCTCGGTCACTGATGTTTTCCATAAATTGGAGCAGCAAGTTGAACAGGCGCAGTAAGGCCATAGCCTTCCTTTGTTAAATACTTCTCTGCTGTTGTAAATGGCCAGATATCTATAAATTTACGATAACTGTGAAACCGAGAAAGCAAATCATCAAGACTTACCAGGGTCCCATAAGTGGGAGATTATTTTTAAGTTTTTGGATCATTCTTTAATTAAAAATTGATGTGTCTGCATCTATCCTGTAGTGTGACATTTTTACTTATTTTATGGAAGAAGACATGGAAAAAATCAATCTTGGTAAAATGAAAACCGATCTCGTAGAGGGCCAAGCTCATTATTATTTAGGTGAGTCAGATCAACATCATATAAATGATTATTTAGGTCAAAAGATTCATTTAAATTCCTTAGGTGAAATCAAGTGTGTTGCTTGCGAACGAAAGATTAAAAAGAGTTTTCAACAAGGATATTGTTTTCCTTGTTTTAGGTCTTTAGCACAATGCGATACCTGTATGGTAAGACCTGAAACTTGTCATTACAGCGAGGGAACCTGTCGTGAACCTCAGTGGGGAGAAGCGCACTGCTTTCAGGAACATTATATTTATCTTGCCAATACAGGCGCCTTAAAAGTGGGTATCACTCGTTTCAGTAATGTACCCCATCGTTGGATGGATCAAGGTGCTACTCAGGCTTTACCTATTTTGAAAGTCAAAGAACGCTTACACTCTGGATTAGTTGAGGTTCTTTTTAAATCGCATGTCGCAGATAAAACCAATTGGCGCACCATGCTAAAGGGTGGCTTTGATCAAATTGATATGCACGCACGTCGCGATGAACTTTTCTCTAAAGTGGAAAGTTCTTTGGCAGACTTTAAAGAAAAATATGGCGCTGACTCAATCAGTCTTGTTGAAGATCAAAAAGTGATTGATATTGGATTTCCAATTTTAGAAAATCCCGTGAAAATCAGCACCCATAATTTAGATAAAAACCCTTTAGTGGAGGGTGCTTTAATGGGAATTCGAGGACAGTATTTGATTTTAGATACCGGCGTTTTGAATGTGCGGAAATTTTCAGGTTATGAGTGTGAATTATCAATATCTTAGTGTTAAAAAATATCTTATTTATCTACTATAGTTTGGGTTACAATCCCTAATTTGATACCTTATCATCGTTCATGTTGCCCGGTGTAAATAATACGAGGATACAAAGATGATGGTGATGGATAGCGTAAATGATATTGAATTAAGCGGCATAGGGATTGATAGTACAAAAGAGATTATCTATAACCCTAGCTATGAAACGCTTTTTGAAGCAGAAACTTCATCTTCAGCACAAGGTTTTGAAAAAGGCACTATAACTGAAAATGGTGCAGTGACTATCGATACAGGTGTGTTTACAGGACGTTCTGCTAAAGATAAATATATTGTTGATAGTCCTGAGTCTCTTAAGAACGTTTGGTGGGAAGAGCATGGTTCAGATAACAAACACCTTTCTCAAGAAACTTGGAAGTCTTTAAAATCAATTGCAACGGAACAGCTTACAGATAAAAAACTATATGTTATTGATGGTTTTTGTGGCGCTAACCCACAAACTAGAATTTGTGTGCGTCTCGTCACTGAAATTGCATGGATGGCGCATTTCTTTAAGAATATGTTTATTCGTCCTTCAAATGAAGAGCTTAAAAATTTCAAACCTGATTGGACTATTTTAAATGCTTGTAAAACAAGCGCTAAGAACTACCAAGATTTAGGGCTACGCTCTGAAACATTTATTGCGTTTCATATTGAAGAAAGAATGACCGTCATTGGTAATACCTGGTATGCGGGTGAAATCAAGAAAGGCATTTTTTCAATGATGAATTATTTCTTACCTTTAAAGGGTATTGGCTCTTTTCATTGTTCAGCAAATGTTGGTAAAGAGGGTGATACGGCACTTTTCTTTGGCCTTTCAGGGACAGGAAAAACCACACTTTCTGCAGATCCAAAACGTGCTTTGATCGGTGATGATGAGCATGGCTGGGATGCTGAAGGTGTCTTTAATCATGAGGGGGGTTGCTATGCAAAAACCATCAAGCTTTCTAAAGAAAATGAGCCTGATATTTATAATGCAATTCGTCGTGATGCCTTATTAGAAAATATTGTCTTACGTGAAGACGGCAGTATTGATTATGACTCAAATGAAAAAACTGAAAATACACGTGTTTCCTATCCTATTTATCATATTGATAATATTGTAAAACCTATTTCAAAAGCAGGGCACGCACGAAAAATAATCTTTCTAACTTGTGATGCTTATGGGGTATTACCGCCTGTTTCAAAGCTTAATAAAGAACAAGCCATGTATCAGTTTTTATCTGGCTATACTGCAAAAGTTGGCGGCACTGAGCTAGGTGTTACAGAGCCTACAGCGGCTTTTTCTTCTTGTTTTGGTCAGCCTTTCTTAATGGTGCACCCAACGCAATATGCTGAAATATTGGGTAAAAAAATGGATGAGCATGGTGCCTCTGCCTATCTGGTAAATACAGGTTGGACAGGCGGGCCTTATGGTGAAGGAACGCGTATTTCGATTAAAGATACACGCGCGATTATTGATGCGATTATGGATGGTACTATTGACCATGCAGCTTGTCATACTGATGCAAACTTTGGGTTTGAAATACCTCAGTCTTTGAATGGTGTGAATGACAGCGTGCTTAATCCTAGAGGAACTTGGTCTGATAAAAAGGCTTATGATGAAACCTATCACAACCTTATTAAAAAATTCCAAGCAAACTTTAAACGTTTTACGACGATTGAAGAGGGCGTTAAGTTTGAGAAGTTTGGACCTAAATTATAGCTAACCCTATCAAATAAAAATCGGCATTTTTAATTAGATTGTGTATAGTACACTTTTTTAAATTAATAGGATTTATTTAATGTCTTGGATTAATAAAAGCTCAATGACCAGTTTAATTGCGGTCATTGTGAGCGCTGTAGGGATTTGGTTAGGTAATCCACATATTAAAACGATTGGTTTTTATGCCCTTTCTGGTGCAGTAACAAATTGGATTGCAATCTTCATGCTGTTTGAAAAAATTCCTTTTGTATATGGATCAGGCATTATTCCCAATCGTTTTGAATCCTTTAAACGCTCTATTAAAAATTTGATTATTTACCAGTTTTTTAATGAAAAAAATATTGAAAAGTTTTTTTCCTCTCAGATGGAGAAGGGACTATCTGGTGGCGCTTCAAAAATATTAGATGCCATTGATTACGATCAATTATTTAATGGCTTTGTAGATGCCATTATGGAAAGTCAGTTTGGCGGTATGATTGCTTCTTTTTTGGGTGGCAAAGAAGCTTTAGATCCAATGAAAGAAGACTTTGTTAAGAAAATACGCGGTGTTTTGGAGAATATGATTCAATCGGAAGCAGTGCAAACTAAACTCCAAGAAGCTTTACCTTTTTCTTCAAAAGCTATTGTCGAGCAGGTCGAGAAAATTGTAGATACACGTCTTGATGAGCTCACACCCCAAATGGTTAAAGATATTATCCAAAGAATGATTCGTATGCACTTGGGATGGTTGGTAATCTGGGGTGGTATTTTTGGTGGTATTATTGGATTAATTGCGAGCCTTATTTAGATTTTTTATGTCTATAAAACTATTAAAAGAAATGTTTTCTGAAATGGTTGAGCATAAAGATGCGTCATTAATTCCAAAATATTATCATGAGGCATTTGAGCTTTATGCAAATGGGGAAACTCAAGACTACAATTATTTTTTAAACTTCCATGAAAATATTTATAATACCGATATTCAATATCAGGTCAGTTATGATGAAAATTCATTTGTAGAGCAAGCTAATAAGATAGCAGCACGAGTATTTTTTATTATTTCCAAACCAGGTGAGCCAACCAAAGAGTTAGAGGTGATTTTAATTGCCCAATTTAAAGGTGATAAATTTTTTAGAATATGGGAGCTTTGCTATCCAGACTGGTCAAAAATGCCAGAGTTTACGCTCTAAAATTATTTTGTAATTTTAGAGCTAGATGAGTTTTTACTCCCGGCTATTAGGATCAAAGAATACGAATAGTCTTGCTGAGTAGACCAAACCGGAAAGTACTCAAGAAATTAAAGTACAAAATAGTAGAGTTTTTTTTGGATAAACCATATATCGTTTATATAAAAAATAAATATCCAATCTTAATGCCTTTTTCAAAACAACTGGTAGAATCACCCCATTAAAATTTTGATATAAGTTAGCACGATGTCCAGACGTAAAAAAAGATACCCTGAAGGTGAATTTGAGGCTGAAATTGTTTCTCTATCTCATGAAGGAAGGGGTGTTGCAAAGATTGATGGTAAAACCACATTTATTCAATTTGGTTTACCGGGCGAGAAAGTTAAGTTCAAGTACACCTATTCTCGTGCAAAATTTGATGAGGGCATCGTTACAGAAATACTTGTTCCATCTAAAGATAGAATCGAGCCTGTATGTGAGGCTTACGAGCAATGTGGTGGATGTTCATTGCAGCACATTTCTGCTGAAGGGCAGCTATCTCATAAACTAAGTACTTTAAAAGAGCAGTTTGCACATTTTGGGAATGTTTCTCCGCAAGAATGGTTAGCACCGCTACAGTCACCCAAAACAGAGGGCTACCGCTCTAAAGCGCGCTTAGGTGTGCGTTACGTCCCCAAGAAGGATAATAGAGTGCTTGTGGGCTTTAGAGAGCGCAATGGTCGTTTCTTAGCAGACATCAAAGCTTGTGAGGTTTTAGATCCAAGCGTGGGTAAGAGCCTTGAAAGTTTACAAACCTTCATTAGATCTCTTGATGCGCATGAAACCATACCTCAAATTGAAGCAGCGGTAGATGAATCAAAAACCGCTTTGATTATCCGTCATCTTGAACCCTTATCTGAAACTGATTTGGTAAAGATAAAAAATTATGCGGAAGAGAAGTCATTTTGGATTTATTTGCAGTCTAAGGGTCCAAATACCGTAACGCTTTTTTATCCAGAATTATCAAAAGAAGAGCGATTCTTAAGTTACAGTATCCCAGAGTTTGATATTACCATTCGTTATCACCCCAATGATTTCACGCAAGTAAATACAGATTTAAATAAAAAGATGCTAGCGCAAGCGATTACGCTATTAGAGCCGACTCAAGATGATCATATATTAGATCTTTTCTGCGGATTAGGGAATTTCACCTTGCCTATGGCGCGTAAAGTAAAACAGGTGACAGGCGTTGAAGGTGAGGAAACCATGGTAAAGCATGCTTTTGAAAGTGCAGCTTTTAATAGTATTAGTAACGTTAATTTCTTTGCGGCTAATTTATTTGAGGAGTTCGCACACCTTGAATGGGCCCAGCAATCTTATACTAAAGTATTGCTTGATCCACCTAGAGCGGGTGCTGAGATGATTTGCCAGCAAATGGATAAACTAAATCCTGAGAAGATTGTATATGTTTCTTGTAATCCAGCCACACTTGCTCGAGATGCCGGCATATTAGTGAATGAAAAGGGATACACCATGACTCATGCAGGCATTATGGATATGTTCCCACATACGACGCATGTTGAATCGATGGCAGTATTTATAAAAAATGGAAAATAAACCTTAAAAATCAAATAAATCACTTGACCGTTTTTAGTGGATGTTTATAATGCTTTTTGTACTCAGACTGAATGAAACAACGACAAGTTCGATTGACATTCGGGTGCTTAGCTCAGCTGGGAGAGCATCGCCTTTACACGGCGAGGGTCGGGGGTTCGAGCCCCTCAGCACCCACCATTTTAAACCCTTAATTTTCAGCAAGTTAGCTGAAGGTTAAGGGTTTTTTATTTTTTGGGTTTGGATTTCAGGGTAACAGCGGGGTAGCTGTGTGAGGTTATTAAGGTGTTATCAATCTCAAAACCACACTTAGTTATTTATATTTATTTACCTTAGATAGCATAAGCCAAAAACTATTCTCTTGCTGTGATTTTATTATATATTTTCAAATACTTCTTTAAGTTCACTTTCAGCTTTAGGTATTTTTGACTGAATTGTCTCTACACTCATGCTTTCAAGATTATACCCTGCTTGGCTTCTTGATTTGAGTTTTTCATTAAACATAAGACTTGTTTGTACCCAAAAATCTGCGCTGTTACAGTAGTTGCAATAATCAAATAAAAAAGCCTCTGAGCTCTCAATGAATTTGAATGACTTGGAAAACTCAAAGAATTTTTGATCTTGACTGCATAGCCAATATTCATGAGCAAAATCTGTTTTAGTAAAGCCAATGCATTTGTTGATTTTACATAAATCAAAGGCGGCATTGAGTGCAACTTTTTTTGCGCTATTAAAGTTTCCAGGTCTTCTTATACGTTTTTCTAAAATATCTTTAGGGGTCCTTGGAGCAAGAAAATTCCTTATGAAAGAGCGCTTTCTTTCATGAAATTTATTCCATGTATCATCCGAGATATATGAAGGTTTTAATTTGATGTTTTCTGGTGAAAAGCAATACTGTGCTATTATGATTTCCTTCCCAGTTATGCAGTTGACATAATTTTCTAAGCGCCTTAAATATTCTCGAAATTTTTCTATTGGAGTGCTTTTATAGTGTTTTCTAGCCACAATTTGCAAATGGAGCATAGCTGCATATGGAAGTGCTAGATGGTCTTGGTCCATAAGATCAGCATTATCAAAGGTTTTAATTATATATTTATTTTCTCTGTTTATAAACTCTTCTTGCCGAGAAGCTCCAGGTAAGTATTCATCGATAAATGTATTAAATTTTTCATTATCTGAGTTTATTCGATCTTCTGGAATTTCTGAATATGCAAAACCTGGCGATAAATTATAATTTGGCAGTTTATTTAGTCTTTCAACTAACTCAGACATGCCTGAGGCCTCAAATGAAATGGTTTTATCAATTACGTTTCTCATGTTGATGAGAATATTGGAGTCTATGAATATTATTGTTTCAATTTTGTTGCTAACGTTGAGAGCACATCTATCTATATTTAAGAATGGTTCATCAAAAGATGGTTTCTGTCTAAATTCATCGATTGTGACTCCACAGTCTCTCTCTGGTGTAATATATGGTTTAAATATAAAAATTCTATCTTCTTGACACAACATAAAATTAATCATTAGTGAGCTCAGATTTGTATAAATTATGAGCATTTTATCGTTTTGAAGTAAAATTTCAATTGAGAATTTAAAATTTCCTGGTAACATCCTTGATTGAGTGGCTTCGAACCTGCTCTAAAGTAAGGACCAAAATTTATTCTCACAGCATTATTAATACTAGTTACTGTTTTTTAAGTTTCGGGTGGCAATGGATACATAAAATACAAAAGAGGTGGACTCGAGAAACCCCTTTTTTGGAAGCTCTATTGGCCTCTCCTTACTGAGGGTTCGAAACCACCCGATTTAATTTGAAAAATCAGTAAGGAGTAGGGTTAATGCCTATTAATAAAAAATACTATTATCTAAAGAAGCTGCTATAACCGCAAAAGATGCTGCTAACGAGATGAAACAAATGGGTTTAAGTGTAGGAGCAACTCTTGAGGCTAGTATGGGTTCTGCAATTATGGCTATGGTTCAAGGAACTATGACACTAAAAGAAGCATTTGATACAAGACCCCGTGGGGCAATGATAAAACATGATCATTTTTTTGATATATATGATTCCCACCTAGGTCATTTAAGAAATCAAGAAAATTTTAAAATCTTAGAAATAGGAGTTTATAATGGGGGTTCTCTTTATATGTGGAGAAACTATTTTCCCCA
>CAXBFV010000030.1:0-8182 GCA_963974985.1 uncultured Gammaproteobacteria bacterium
CCCATTTTTTATCAAATGAAATTAAATTACCCGCGTCAACAAAAATTGGAGGTTTTGATTTTGTTGTAATACGAATAAAGTGGTGATTGAAGACGCCTAGTGCAATATGAATTGGCTTTATATCTCCAAACGCTTCAAATCTTCTAATACTTCTCATGCATAAATCAAAATCAGCTGCTTGAATTCGCACATCAAACTTACCCACTTTCTCAACAGCATTTCGAGTCATAATAACTGAGTTACCGACAAAACCTTCAATTGTTTTGACAGAAAAATCATGAAATCTTTGGTTGCAAAAATGCTCCCAGTTTTTATACATTAATTTATGCATGAGTTTAAACTTATGAGAAAAAGGTAATTTAATCAGGAGGTTTTTTATTTTTTGCCAACGTCTTTTAATTTTTTTTGTAGCCTCTTTCGACTCTAGTCTTTCAATACCACAGCAAGTTACAATTTCTAAATTATTTGCTTGCATCACCTCTAAGAAGTGCTTATCCCAACTTGGAGAAACAACAATGTCATTATTTAAAAAAGCAAACACATCATACTCTGCGGCATCAATCCCCTGGTTTTGACAATAGGGATAACTGTAATTTCCATTATTTTCTATTACTTTTGCGCCCACAGAATGAAAAAACTCTCTTGAGCCGTCCGTTGAATTATTATCAACAATAATCAACTCAAATTCATGGTAGGTATATTCTTTAATTTTTTCATAGAACAATCTATTAACTGCTAGTTGATTATGTACTGCTGTTATAATTGAGATCATCTCTTTCCTCCAAATGGTCTAAATAACGAAAAGCCACTTTAAACACTTAATATCCTTTTTATTTTGAGTTTAAACCTATCTGCTTTTGTCAGAACTGGTTCAGATACCTCACCCTGAAAAGGTGCGCCACGGTGCAAAAATTTACTTACAAAGAAGTTAGAAGACATACCCTACTTTTTTCCACACCTCTATAATACCTGATGCTAGCAATCCACAACTTCTCTACTTTACTATTTTAAAGTGTTTTTTAGATAAATCACTGTTAAATATTTTTTCTAACTTCATTTTCAAACGCTGACGTTTATCTCTCTTTGATAGAGTATAATCTGACCCTGGCTCGTATAAACCTCTACTCTTTGGAAAAAAACCTTTCACAATTTCTGGATGAGTTTTTGTAAAATTTCTCAAGATCATTTTATCTATGTCCTTATATTTAGGATCCGGGCCTTCCTTATCCCCCCAACACCCTGCAACCTGGTCTAGTTTTTTAATCATTGCTGATTCCGGCCGCACCCAACCATAATGATATATATAGGCATCTAAAACTTTTGCCTTAGGATAACGTGCTTTTCGGTTGGAGCTTTTCTCATCTAGAACCAACCAATATAAACCGTCTGGTGCATAACTTCGCACATTAGCTTTAATAATTCTTGGTGCTTGCTTATACCAGGCAGGCGAATCCAAATAAGTATTCGTATTACCATAAAAATGAAAATAATTAAAAACTAATGATTCTACGCTTCGATCATCTTTATGCTTGCGCATCATGGTGTGAATATGCTCTAAATCATTCTCATGGATTATCTCATCACCTTCAAGATAAAAGAGCCATTCTCCAGTACAGGCATATTGTGCAATCATTTTTTGTTGCCCATAAGTATAGCCTTTGGCCTGCATATGCGTATTCCACACCGTATGAATAATTTTTATTTTAGGTTCATTTAAAGCAAGTAGCATCTCTTCTGTTTTATCGTTGCTTTTGCCCAGAGTTATCACAAATTCATCGCAAATAGGTAAAATAGATTTTATAGACTGAATAAATGGGAAGCCTAACTCTTCAGCATTCCTTAAAAAAGTAAATCCACTAACTTTCATTAAAGACCATCCTCTAAACTATGTTTTATGTATTTGATTGTTGGTTCGGGGCTATGAAACTGACGAAGACTTTCTGAAGCCCTCCCTGCATGCTTCACGTATGTGCCATAATCACTCAAAATTGCCTGCACCGCTTTCATCAAGTTACTCTCATCTCTACTATTCACAACTTCTCCTGCTCGATGCTCCAGAATAATATCCGCCATCCAAGTATCTAATGTCGTCACAATTGGCACATGAGCTGACATTGCATCTAGAAGAACACCACTAACACTATCTGCATATTTACTTTTATCATAGACCGCAAAACAAATAGCGTCCTTAAATAGACCCCAATATTGTCCAGAAGTTAGTGTATATTCTAAAATCTCTATATTTTTCGTCTTTGACTGAAGTGCTTTTAATTTTTCTACCGCCTCTAAAACAACCTTATCATACTTGCCACCATGCGGTTTAGAACACTGAATAATAAATTTAAAATCTATTTTTTTTTCTACCATAAACTCAATAAAATCAACAACCTGCACAAACCCCTTATCCTCTCTGGCAGCCCCCACATACACCAAATTAGGTACCTTTTGAGTATCATGCTTATATCCAAGTTCTTTTCCATACACAGGATAAGCAACAGCTTGAACATTTTTAAATCCCGCACTTATAAATATTTCAGCCAGACGATCCGTAGAAGCCATGATGTAAAATTCAGGATGCTTTTTTGCTAACTCAGAAAGAAAATGTAATTTCTTGCTTTTCCGTTTATATTGATGAAAATGTAAAAATATCTTGCCTCTATATTTTTTAGAAATTCGTAACAAGTGAACAAGCACTTTTAATTCAAAACTACTGGTAATTGGAACAAAAATATTTGCATCCTGGCCAATCAATTTATAAAAAAGATATATTTGCTGAAGCTTCCGATATCTTTGACTAAAAAAACCATGAACCCTTTCACCTTTAAATAAAGACTCCCCTCCTTTTCCAGCCCATAGCTCCACACCTAAACTTTGCTTTTTTGCTTCGCCAAGCAAGCTTTGCGCGTAGCTATAACAGTGGCCTGCTTCATCTCTTAGCGTAGGTTCAACCATATGAACTCTACACATGATTCACGCCACAGTTTTGATTTTCTTTATTGCCCTTCTGACACAAACTGGTGTCTTGAGCTGGGTCGCGCATATCCATTTAATTTGCCTTATCTAATTTTTTATTATTAATGTGGAATTTCAAATATTTATAGAATGTGCCATCTTTTGCTGCAAGCGCCAATAAAAAACCCGTTTTCCCATCCAGAAAACCCAATCGTAAAACAAAAGATCTAAAAAAACTCCATTGTCCTTTCAATACAGCTTTAAACAATGATGACTTTTTACTTTCACTTGCAGCAGAAGTTGTATAGCTATTTATTTTATCCAACATCATTTCTACACTTGGAAAAGAGTAATGATAAATAAGATTTTTTAAGGGCTTTGATTTTTTAGGGCCATCTTTAGAATAAAATCGTTCATGCACCATGCTGTTTGAAAATGTAGCATGCTCTCTTAGAATTAACCTAACTGGACAATCATTTGCCCAATCGCCATGCTTTACCCAGCTACCGTATAACTGTGAAATCCGTTTTATGTGGTAGCTATCCTTCAATTTTGAAGATATTATTTGTTGAATTTCTTTACTTAATTTATCACTTATAACTTCATCTGCATCAAGCGATAAAACCCAATCACAAGTTGCATATTCCAAAGCTTTCTTTTTTTGAAGGCCGAACCCTAACCAATCTTGATGAAATACTTTTACACCATAAGACTTCGCTATATCTATAGTTTGGTCATTACTTCCAGAATCAACAATAATAATTTCATTTGCCCATTTGACAGACTCAAGACATCGGCCAATATTAAGCTCTTCATTTAGGGTGATGATAATGACACTTAACGTAGACACTTAAACCCCTTGCCTGCTTGACCCATATTTTAATAAAATCGCCACACACAGGTAGATATAGCATAACAAGGCCACCAAGGGTGTTACCCAACTTTGGTCCATAGGCGTCAATAACATAGATATATTTGAGGAAAATATAATCCCTACAGAACAAACCAACATAAACATCCAATTCATCACATTTTTATATTGAATAAAAATAACACCCATAAAAGCAATCCCAGCCGCTAAAATAATATAATCATTATTTTCAGTTCTTGGATTAAACAACATTAAATATGCTGCAAAAAGAGCATAAACCAATAAATAACTAACCTTAATTTCATAGTGTTTCTTAGCTCTAATCGCCATCAGTAAAGTTACCATTGCAAATATAACTCTCAATAATGTTTGGAAAATATTTGGCATTTCATGAGCAGAAAATAGTGAGAGAAAGTTAAACAACTGCGCCCAGCTTTGGACATTATCAGACCCTACATTGGCACTCACCACTAGAGAGTTTACCCCTGATTGGTACTCTCCCACAACATACGCCCAATGTATGTTTGTGACAAAAGGCAACACAAGAAAAAACACCCCCCAGCATAGCACAGGAAACCTAATTCTAGGATATAAACAAAAACCAAGCCCACACAAAACAGCAATTGTTGGCTTTAAGAAGAAAGCCAACATTAAAATAAGTGCCGCTATCCAAAATTTTTCCTTATAAAACGCTGCAAAAAACCATAACCCTCCAGATACTAAAATCATATTCATTTGCCCATTACGGAGGCTAGAAAAAGCAATTGGAATAAAAAAGAGGCTAAATAAAAACAATGCAGAAGTGTAACGTTTAAAATTGCCCTGAGCATATAATTTCAACCAAAAGCACACACCATAAAAGATTAACCCCCAGTTAACCAAGCGCCATAAAACCTCGCTTAGCCAAAATGGAAACAATGCAAATGGCGTATAGAGCACCGCAGACTGTGGTAAATAAATAAAACCACCTCCCTGCCCTGTATAAAGATGCTGGCCATTTAACCAATGCAACGCCGCATCATAATAGTTCCCTGAAACCGTGCGCCCTGTTTTTAAACTCACCACTATCGCGACTATGCAAACAGCAAGCCATAAAAATGTAAGCAACAACTCATACACTCTAGAACTTTGATTACCAAACCTCGTCATTCAAAAAAAACCTATAAGAAATACCTTTCATAAAGTTTAGACACTAAACAAAAAAAGCCCTAGCAAAACATCAAGTATTTCAGATGCTTCATTAGGGTTTATACATAATTGGTATTTTAGACTAGATTATACAGACAAAAAAAGAGGGCCAACAGCCCTCAAATTTAATTTCTAATCAAACGTATTTAAAAAAGAATAGGAAAAATTAAGCCTCTGCCATCATATTCTTAAGCACAGTCTGCAGAATTCCACCATTTTTCAGGTAATCCACATCCACATCCGCATCTAATCTCGCTAATGCTTTAAAGGTATTGACTGACCCATCAGCTCTTTTGGCTTCAACTTCAATCACAGAACGCGGCTTCACAGAATCCAAGTTTTTGACGCTAAAGCTTTCAGAACCGTCTAGACCTAAAGATTGCGCAGTTTGACCATCAATATATTGTAATGGCAACACACCCATACCGACCAAGTTAGAACGATGAATGCGCTCATAACTCTCAGCAATGACCATTTTAACACCCAACAAGAAAGTACCTTTAGCCGCCCAGTCACGAGAAGACCCAGTACCGTATTCTTTACCTGCTAACACAACTAATGGTGTATTAGCTGCTTTATATTTCATCGCCGCATCATACACATATTCTGTTTCACCTGATGGGTGATATTTGGTCACACCACCTTCCGTGCCTGGTGCCAATAGATTGCGAATACGAATATTTGCAAAAGTCCCACGCATCATCACTTCATGATTCCCACGACGTGAACCATAAGAGTTAAAGTCTTTTTTAGCAACGCCATTTTCTTTTAAATATTGTCCTGCTGGATATTCTTCAGGAATCGCACCTGCTGGAGAAATATGATCCGTTGTCACAGAATCACCCAACATTAACAAAGTACGCGCACCGTTAATATCTAAAGAACCTTGACCGGCATCCGCAAAGCCTTCAAAGAAGCTAGGGCACTGAATATAAGTTGATGTGTTATCAAACTCATATAACCCGCCTTCTGGCGCTTTAAGATCCTGCCAATCTTGTGTGCCATCAAAAATTGTCGCATACGCAGATTTAAACATTTCCGCATTCACGACTTCTTTCGTGATTTTCAGAATTTCTTCACTTGACGGCCAAATATCTTTCAAGAAGACATCATTGCCACTCTGATCTTGCCCAATCGCATCATGGTCTGGATCAAAATCAACTGTTCCGGTTAAAGCATAAGCCACCACGTGCACAGGTGAAGCTAAATAGTTCGCTTGTACGTCAGGGTTAATACGCCCTTCAAAGTTACGGTTACCAGAACCCACAGAAGCGACAATTAGCTCACCTTCATTAATCGCATCCACAATTGGCGCATCAAGTGGGCCAGAGTTACCAATACACGTTGTACATCCGTAACCCACCACATTAAATTTCAACTGCTCTAAGTACGTCAATAAACCAGACTTCTCAAGATATGACGTCACCACTTGTGAACCGGGCGCCAATGAAGTTTTCACAAAAGGTTTTACCATCAAGCCTTTTTCCACTGCTTTCTTAGCCAATAAACCGGCACCAATTAAAACAGATGGGTTTGAAGTATTCGTACAAGAAGTAATGGCCGCAATTGCAACAGAACCGTGTGTGATTTCACAATCCATGCCTTTAACTGCTACTTTCTTTTTCGTATCTGCTTCAGATAACCCAAAGCCATGTAAACCTTTTTCATGCGTCAAACATTCTTTGAATGCAACTTTTAAATCACGCATTGCCACACGATCTTGTGGACGCTTAGGCCCTGCTAAAGTTGAATCAACGGTATCGAGATCAAGTTCAACTACGGCTGTGTATTCAGGCTCTTCATTACTGTCTGTACGATACAAACATTGCTCGGTATAAGTTTTCTTAGCTAACTCAGCCAACTCACCACGGTTAGAATCTTTAAAGAAATTCATGGTCACATCATCAACCGGAAAAAAGCCCATGGTTGCCCCATATTCAGGCGCCATATTGGCAATAGTTGCACGATCTGGTAAGGACAAATGATCCAACCCACCACCAAAGAATTCTACGAACTTACCCACCACACCATGCTGACGCAAGAGCTGTGTGATACGTAAAACTAAATCTGTGGCTAACACACCTTCACGCAATTTACCGGTGAGCTTCACACCTACCACATCTGGTAACACCATATAATACGGCTGACCAAGCATGACGGCTTCTGCTTCAATCCCACCAACACCCCAACCCATGACGCCTACGCCATTGATCATGGTTGTATGTGAATCAGTACCGACCAACGTATCAGGATAAGCAACCATCTCCCCATCGATCTCTTTAGTCAAAATACCTTTTGCTAAATACTCAAGGTTAACTTGGTGAATAATCCCCATGCCCGGAGGAACTACTTTAAAATCATCAAATGCTTTTTGGCCCCATTTTAATAGGCTATAGCGTTCCGTATTACGTGAAAATTCCATCGCTACGTTTTTCTTCAAAGAATCTTTGGTACCAAAAAAATCTACCTGCACAGAATGATCAATCACCATCGCCGTATCCACTAGAGGGTTAATTTTATTCGGATCGCCACCTGCATCTTTAATCGCTTCACGCATTGCTGCTAAATCCACAACAGCAGGCACACCTGTAAAATCTTGCATCACAACACGTGCTGGCATATGCGGAATTTCAGAACGCGTTTTTGCTTTTGCATCCCAATTTAAAACACTCTCAACATCTGATTCTTTAACTTTATAACCGTCAATATTTCGCAGCTGATTCTCAGCCAATACACGAATTGAATAAGGCAAACGATTAATGTTTTTCCCAGTTTGTTCTGCTAACTTTTTAAGACTGTAGGCCGTGTATGTTTGGCCATTCGCAGAGATGGAAACCTTGGTGTTACGCTTAAGATCAGACATGAAGTTTCTCCTTGATTTGCATGATAAGTAATATTATTTTAACGGGCAATATAGTAGCTTATTTTGTCTTTTTTGTACAGGCAATACCCTGCTCCAGCTAAGAGGTTTTTATTTGGGACTCAACATTTTGATTGGAAATAGGACTGAATATAGTGCTCAAAACTGCCCATATCCTTTTGCTCTAAAATTTCCCACGCCTCAATGGACGCCGCCACTTTGTCATCAAACTCTGCTTTTAAATCTGCTGGAATATCGTACTCTGATAGGGACTCCGCATACTTTGCACTGATTTCTGATAACCACCGATG
>CAXBFV010000031.1:0-7968 GCA_963974985.1 uncultured Gammaproteobacteria bacterium
TGATGAAGCTGTTTGAGTCTCAAGGCATTTTGTTTGAAGAAATTTTAATTTGCCCTCATTTCCCAGAAGATTCATGTGATTGTCGGAAGCCAAAAGTGGGATTGCTAATGGCATATCTCCGTCGTCAATGTATAGACCTTCAACACTCTTATGTGGTTGGAGATCGTGAGACGGATGTGGCATTAGCTAAAAATATAGGGATTAAATCCATACAGTGTGGTATTAAGCCCTTTGAAGATTGGTCTGCGATTGCGTCATTTATTTTAGATAAGCCAAGGATTGCAGAGGTTGAGCGGGTTACGGCTGAAACCAATATTCGCGTACACGTTAATTTAGATGAACCAGGTCACCGTATGATTTCAACAGGGATCGGGTTTTATGATCATATGTTGGATCAAGTCGCAAAGCATGCGGGTATGAGTGTAGAGATTGTGTGTAATGGTGATTTAGAAATTGATGATCATCATACCGTAGAGGATGTGGCGATTGCTTTTGGTTCAGCGATTAGAGAAGCGCTTGGCGATAAATTGGGGATTGAGCGTTATGGTTTTGTATTGCCCATGGATGAATCCTTAGCACAAGCAGCATTGGATTTAAGTGGCCGTTTTACCTGTATATTTAATGCAAAATTAGTGCGAGAAAAGGTAGGCGAACTTTCCACAGAGTTAGTGCCGCATTTTTTCCATTCTTTTTCAGAAGGCTTGAAGGCGAATTTGAATATAAGTATTACGGGTGAAAATGAGCACCATATGGTGGAATCAGGCTTTAAGGTATTGGGTCGCGCATTGGGGCAGGCCATTCGTCAAACCTCATATGAAATGCCTAGCACAAAAGGCGTTTTATGATTGCTTTAATTGATGCCTGCGGCAGTAATTTAGCCTCGGTCAAATTTGCTTTTGAGCGATTGGGGCAAGAAGTATGTGTGACGGCCAATCCTGAGCTTATCCAATCTGCTAAATATGTGGTATTGCCGGGTGTAGGGCAAGCGGCATTAGGGATGCAGGCATTACAACAAAAGAAGCTGGATGTTTTAATTCCCCGGTTAACACAACCTGTATTAGGTATTTGTTTAGGGATGCAGCTTTTGTTCGAGCATTCAGATGAAGGTAATGCGGATTGTTTGGGGATTTTTCCAGGACGCGTTCGTCGTTTTCCTCAACAGCCAAATTTGATTGTGCCGCATATGGGTTGGAATACGCTAACTTTTTCTTCAGCTTCTCATTATTTGGCAGAAGGATTGAAGTCGGATGATCGAGTTTATTTTGTGCATAGTTTTTGTGCTGAAGTTAACGATATAACCGTTGCAACCAATAGTTATGGTCGTGAGTTTGCGGCAATTGTGCAGCAAGACAATTTTTATGGTATGCAGTTTCACCCAGAAAAATCAGGGCAGGTGGGTGAGCAATTGTTACGTAATTTTTTACGAGGAAGTGTTGAATGATTATTATTCCCGCAATTGATTTAATTAATGGACAGTGTGTTCGTTTAGAAAAAGGTGATTTTGAGTCTGTTAAGCGCTATGAGGTTTCTCCTTTAGAGGTGATTAGAACTTATGAGCAAGCGGGTTCAAATATCCTACATGTGGTGGATT
This sequence comes from uncultured Gammaproteobacteria bacterium, assembly GCA_963974985.1. Taxonomy (GTDB): domain Bacteria; phylum Pseudomonadota; class Gammaproteobacteria; order Francisellales; family Francisellaceae; genus CAUZSH01. Next base: position 1,592 of record CAXBFV010000031.1, read on the forward strand.
TAGACGGCGCTAAAAAAGGTTCAATAACACAATTAAAGTGCATTCAGTCCATATGTGAAAGTACTGCTATGGCTGTACAAGTAGGTGGCGGGATACGTTCACTCCAGGATGCTAAAAGATTATTTGCAACAGGCGTTTCGCGTATCATTATTGGAAGCTTATCCGTTAAAAATAGGGCTGAAACCAAGAAGATATTTGAGAAATTTGGTGGAGAAAAAGTGGTGTTGGCGCTAGATGTGCATATAAATGCGCAGGGCGAAGCCATGGTGGCAACCCAGGGTTGGCAGGATGAAAGCACTTTATCTTTGGATGAGGCCATTCATCATTATCAACCGCAAGGTCTTCAGCATGTCTTATGTACAGATATCAGCTGTGATGGGATGTTACAGGGGGCGAATGTTGCCTTATATCAAAGGTGTGTTGCTGAATATCCTGAGATTGCTTTTCAGGCTTCAGGAGGTGTGGGAACGCTCCAGGATTTAAAAGAGCTCAAACAAACCGGGGTGTCTAGTGTGATTGTGGGAAAAGCGCTTTATGAAAAAAGATTTGAGCTTTCAGAAGCGATACAATATTTAGAGCAGGTTGTTGTATGTTAGCTAAACGGATTATCCCTTGCTTGGATGTGAAAGATGGTCAGGTGGTTAAAGGCGTGCAGTTTAAAAACCATAAAGTTGTGGGTGATATCCTTGAATTGGCGTGTTACTACAGTGCTCAAGGTGCTGATGAATTGGTGTTTTATGATATTACAGCAAGCAGCGATCAAAGAGGGGTTTGCAAAACTTGGGTGAATGACGTGGCACGGGAGATTAATATTCCTTTTTGTGTGGCGGGAGGAATTCGCTCATTAGAAGATGCAGAAGCGGTTTTGTATGCAGGGGCTGATAAAATTTCGATTAATAGTCCTGCGCTTGAACGACCAGAATTAATTGATGAGCTGGTTAAACGCTTTGGCCAACAATGCGTGGTGGTGGGCATTGATAGCCGAACGGTAGAAAATAGCTATGTGGTGTGTCAGTATACTGGGAAAGTTGAAAAAACGATTATGACGCAACGCGATACGCTTTCCTGGGTGAAAGAAGTTCAGGATCGAGGCGCAGGCGAGATTGTCTTGAATTGCATGAATCAGGATGGGGTTAAAAAAGGCTATGATTTAGCGCAACTTTCCTTAATGAGAGAAGGGGTGAATATTCCACTGATTGCTTCAGGAGGGGCGGGAAATTTAGCCCATTTTTATGAAGTATTTAATGAATCTCAGGTAGATGGCGCTCTTGCCGCCAGTGTTTTTCATTCAAAATTAATTGAAATACCCACATTAAAAAATTATTTGTCAAAGCAAGGTATAACGGTGAGAAGCATATGAAACAGAATTTAAATAATAGCGTTGATATGAACAAGTTAGATTGGCAGAAAATGGATGGTCTGTTACCTGCTGTTATACAAAAACGTGATACGGGTGAAGTGCTCATGTTGGGTTATATGAATCGTGAAGCATTGCAGCAAACGATTGATTCTGGTTTCGCTACTTTTTTTAGTCGCTCCAAAAATAGATTGTGGGTAAAAGGAGAGAGCAGTGGTCATACGCTTAAAGTATCTAGTATTGGATATGATTGTGATGGTGATGCGTTGTTGATATTGGCTGAGCCCAATGGGCCTACTTGTCATTTAGGCGCACCGACATGCTTTTCTAATCATTACGGTATGCCATATAAGATACTGTCTCAATTAGAGGAAACTATTCAGCAGAGAAATCAAGAACGCCCTCAAGGTAGTTATGTCACAAGCCTCTTTGAGTCTGGAGTTGCGCGTATTGCGCAAAAGGTTGGTGAAGAGGCCGTTGAATCTGTGATTGCCGCGATGAAAAATGATCATGAAGAGCTTAAAAATGAAATGGCAGATTTAATCTTTCATGCTTTAATTTTATTAAGAGAAAAAAATATAGCTTTATCTGAGGTATTAGCTGTATTGGAAGCACGAACCTAAAAAGTCATGTAAAATCCAACAGTTGCTACCACATACATGTAGGAAAATTCAACACCAAAGTTTTTGTACTGAAAATCCCCATAGAGTTGCAAGAAAGGTATAATGGGCGTGTATTTAGCAATGTCACCAATTTGATCATCATACCCATAAATACCTCCAAAGCGATAACCTGTTTTAAATTTGGTATTTTCAGTTATCTTAGTTTGATAAACTTCACGGCCATAACCTGCAGCAATACTTTGATCATAAAAGGAGTTAGTAAAGGTTGTCGCGAAGAATCCATCATACTGAACACCTAGTAGATTGGCTTGCCAATTATCTTCTTTTCTTGAGTTTGCATTAAAATGTAAGACCCACATTCCTGCAAGTATTCTATTGTCTGGGGTTGCTCCCCAAACTTTCCCCCAAAAGCCATCGTGAGTTTCAGTTTGTGGTAATTTTATAGGCTGTTTCTTTATTTCAGAAATATGGGCTGGGCCAATTGCATCTTGGGTAACAACCGTTGCATAAGCTAGGCTTGTTACTCCAAATAATATAAAAGCGGAAAGAGTAATATTTTTTAACATAGTGGAATAATGAAACATATTTATTTTTAAAGCATATTAAAAATAATAGCACAAAACAAAATCTTGTCCTGTTCTATGCTATAAAAAATATGCAAATGTGACGTGTTTATAAATTCAATGCCTCAACTGCATATACAAGCTCTTTTACTGCAGCAATAGAAACATCCAGGTTGCCCTTTTCTTTAGGTGTTAACTCAACAACTAAAGCTTCAGCGCCTTTAGCGGTAATTTTAGTTGGAACGCCAACAAATAAATCCTCACTCACACCATACATTCCTTTTTTAACATGTGACGCACATGGAAGCACCATGCCTTTGTCATGAAGATAGCTTTCAGCCATTTGGATTGCTGAAGTGGCAGGGGCATAGAAGGCAGACCCTGTTTTAAGTAACCCTACTATCTCACCGCCACCTTTACGTGTGCGATCAACAATCTCATCTAGACGCGTTTGTGAAATTTTACCTTCTTTCACTAATGTATCTAAGCTAACGCCAGCAATATTGCTCATGCCTGTTAAGGGTACCATGGTGTCACCGTGTCCACCCATGACATAAGCTTGAACTTGTTGGATAGAAACATCAAATTCCCAGGCCAAGAATGTGCGGAATCTTGAAGAGTCTAGGACCCCTGCCATACCTGTGATTTTGTGTGTAGGGACACCAGAATACTTTTGAAGTAGTCCTACCATGACATCAAGAGGATTAGTGATGCAGATAATAAAGGCGTTAGGGCAGTTATTTTTAATGCCTTCACCGACGGCCTTCATAACTTTTGCATTGATGCCAAGCAAATCATCACGGCTCATGCCTGGTTTGCGAGGGACGCCTGCTGTGACAATCACAACGTCAGCATCTTTAAGGTCTGCATAATCATTGGTGCCTATAACTGAAGCATCAAAACCTTCAACGGGGGCCGTCTGAGCAAGATCTAGAGCTTTTCCTTGAGGGATTCCTTCGGCAATATCAAATAAGACAACGTCTCCTAAGTTTTTTAATAAAGAAAGATGTGCTAATGTTCCACCAATATTACCAGCACCGATAAGTGCAATTTTTCTTCTTGCCATGTTTAGGACTCCTTGAGGATTATGTACGGATTAATTGTTGAATTACCAGGCTGAATAGTAGCGATATAATGCTATATTGTCAATTTAAAGACGTTTGGGTTATGCCTTTCTTAAGGCATAAAAAAACCACGCAAAGGTGGTTTTTAAATAGTGAATGGCTTTAGACGCAAAAAATTAAATTAAAGCATACCATAAAAAGCAAGCTTTTTTCTAAACGTTCCACGGTTTATGCCTAGAATTTGTGCGGCACGACTTTGATTATTGCTGGTATATTCCATAGTTGCTTCAATAAGTGGTAATTCCACTTCGGCCATTACAAGCTCATAGACATTTTCAGGCGAAAGACCTTCAGCAACCATATTTCTATAATAAGTTGAGATAACATCTTTAATATGGTCACGAAGGGGGAGTTCAGACATCTCTGTTGAGTCTGCAGTATTGTAATGCATAGTTGCTGGCATAACCATTTCCTTAAATTCAGAATTAATAAAACTTTGTGACAGGGTGATTACTGCCAATTACTGCTGGTCATTCTAAGTACAGGTTAAAAAAAATGCAAGGGTTCTGGCAATTAATTTGTCATGCTTTAAGTTTATATGCTAGAGTGTGGTCATTAGAGGCATTGTAGGCTGGTTTTGTCATGTCTGATGATACATACGAACGGAAAAAACTTTCGTTAAAAGTTAAAAGAGCTGTTACGAACCCAATTGCAGCAGCTGCCAAAAATAGTATTGAATCTTCCCGAGAACTTTTAGATTGGGAAAAAGAAATTTTAGAAGTAGAGACTGGCCGCAAAGCTTTAACTGAGACAATTTTACATATTGAGAGACGTTTATCTTTTGGTTATAGCGAAGCTTTAAAAGAAAGCTTAATCGAGTATAAAAAACAGGATATGCAATTAGAGTGTCAAATTACGGATATTTTATTGAAAAGCGCCGGTTAATGCTTTTAAATTTTTTATTCTCCAAGTGCGTCTCCCAGGCCATGCTTTTTAGTTTGTAGCTAACTATCTTATCATTGAGCTTAATTTATAAACTACTTAATTGAGTGTCTTCATCTTTGCTTCGTGCAACCATTTGTTGGCGATCCTTTGCTAAATAAGTATACATCGTTGGCACAACAAACAGTGTAAAGAGTGTACCAATTACCATACCAAAGAAAATGACTACTCCAATTGCGTGACGACTCTCGGCACCCGCACCTGATGTAGTAATGAGTGGTATAACGCCACAAGCCATGGCTGCAGTGGTCATAAGAATAGGGCGTAAACGTGTTGCAGAAGATTTTTTGATTGCAGCTACTTTATCCATGCCTTCTTCTTGAAGTTTATTGGCGAACTCAACCATTAATATCCCGTGCTTACTAATTAAGCCAATAAGGGTGACAAATCCAATTTGGGTATAAATATTAATGGTGGCAAATTCAACACCTAGCGTCGACCCTATATAAATAGGGATGAGTGCGCCACAAATAGACATGGGTACGCTGATTAGGATTACCAGGGGATCTCTGAAACTTTCAAATTGTCCTGCCAATAATAAAAAGATAACAAGAATGGCTAAGGCGAAGGCATAAATAAGGGCATCCCCTTCTTCAATATACTGTCTTAAGGCACCTGCGGTGTCTGTTGACATTCCTTGTGGCATCAATTGGCTAGCGGTGGTTTGTAAATAAGATAAAATTTGACCTTGTGTGACCCCTGGTGCCGGAACGCCACCAAAAGTTGCAGCATTAAGCTGTTGGAAGCGATCTAATGAAGAGGGCTGGGTGTCATATTTAAACTTAATAATTTCAGATAGAGGAATAAGATCCCCAGAAGCTGTTTTAATGCGGAGGTCTCCAAGTTCTTTCTCATTCATTCGGTATTTATCAGCAAGCTGGGGAATAACCTGGTAGCTATAACCAAACATGCTAAAGTAATTAACTTGATAACCAGAGTAAGCTGAAGATAAGGCATCAGCTACGGTTTGCATATTAATCCCTAACGCAGATGCTTTTGAGCGATCAATGGTAATTTCTAGTTGGGGTTTGTCATAGCGTAATGAAGAATTTGCAAAAAGAAACAAGCCACTTTTGTTAGCTTTGGCGATAAGTTTATCCATTACGGCATTTAGTTGAGGATAATTTAGCGTTGTTTTAAGTACAAATTGTATAGGTAGGCCAGAGCTGACACCAGGAAGCGGTGGCATTTCAAATGCAAAAGCTTGTACGCCAGCAATGTTATTGAGTGCTTCTTGAATTTTAGGGGTAAGTTCCATTTGCGTAACATCACGTTGATCCCAAGGCTTCATAATTAGCCCTGAGAAGAATTGGTTACTGGCAGGATAACCTGCAATAATGAAAGAATTCTCAGTCTGTTTTGGCGCATCAAGTATTTTATTGAGTGGTGGAATAAATGTGCTGAGATAGGCAAGATTAGAAGGGGTTGGCGCGGTTGCCTGCACCGCAATAAAACCTTGATCTTCTGTAGGCGCTAAAGCAGATTTTGATCCTGCAAACATAAAATAACAACTTGTCAGGACGACAATGATTAGGAGTAAAATAACAGGGCGATAAGTAATAACCGTATTTAATCCTCTTGCGTAGGCACCACTTAATTTTGCAAAAACACGGTCAACAAAGACAACAAGCTTGGATTGTAGCATTTTTTTGTTGACTATCTTAGACGACATCATAGGGGAGAGGGTTAAGGCGATGACGCCTGAAATAATGACCGCGGCAGCTAGTGTGTAAGCAAATTCTGTAAAGAGAGAACCTGTTAGTCCACC
>CAXBFV010000032.1:0-7824 GCA_963974985.1 uncultured Gammaproteobacteria bacterium
AGCATTTTTAATGAGCGATACTATAAAAAACTTTTTAAACCTTCTCTTCCAAAATCTTCTGAATAATTTTTGAAGTCGAGCATCCCGGCACCAACTCAATCGTCTTCACCGCACCACCATTTGCCAACACTTCTTTAGCGCCCGCAATTTGATCTACTTGATAGTCCGCGCCCTTCACTAAAGTATCAGGCAATACTTCTGAAATAATTCGCTGTGGCGTATCCTCTGAAAAAGCCACCACCCAATCTACACACTCAAGGGCTGCTAAAAGCAGCATTCTATTTTCTAACGAAACAATCGGTCGACTATCGCCTTTTAATCTAGCCACCGAGGCATCATCATTCACGGCAACGATCAAACGATCACCTAACTTTCTCGCTGCTTGTAAATAGCTCACATGTCCCGCATGCATAATATCGAAACAGCCATTGGTCATGACCACATTCTCACCCTGCAAATGAGAAAGATCCATCGCTTCAATTAGTTGTTTTTGATCAATCACACCGAAAGGAATTTCAGAAACTTTATTTAAGGCACGATGCAATTCTTCTAACGTTAGCGTCGCCGTTCCAATCTTACCGACCACGACACCTGCCGCAGCATTGGCAAGCTTCATCGCCTCTTCATAAGAATAATTAACAGATAGCGCCATGCCCATCATGGCAATGACCGTGTCACCCGCACCCGTGACATCAAATACTTCTTTGGCTTGCGTGGGAATATTAAATACATCGCCATTACGATGCACTAAAGACATCCCTTTTTCGCTACGCGTAACCAATATTGCTTCCAGCTCAATATCTTTAACCAGCTGCCGTGCTTTCTGCACAAAATCTTCCTCGGACAAACATTTCCCCACCACCAACTCAAACTCTTTCATATTTGGCGTAATAATACTGGCGCCTTTATACTTGTCAAAGTCGCTACCTTTAGGATCAACCAATACCGGAATATTTTTAGCGCGAGCCTTTTCAATCAAAGCAGGCACATCGGTCAAAACACCTTTGCCATAATCAGACAAGATAACCGCACCACAATCTTCCAAGGCTTGGTCTACTTGTTCAACCAAAGGACCTTTGTGTTCAAAATTAAATGATTTTTCAAAATCCATGCGTAACAGCTGTTGATTCTGACTTAATACACGTAATTTGGTAATGGTTGGTTTATCCGTATGCAAAAATCTAAGTTTAACACCCTGCTCACGCAACAGCGCCCCTAAACGCTCACCGGCTTCATCTTTACCCACAAAACTACAAATAGCAGACTGTCCTGACAATGCAGTAATATTGAGTGCCACGTTACCCGCACCCCCCGCACGCTCCTCAATTTCGCCCACATGCACTACCGGCACAGGTGCTTCAGGTGAGATGCGTTGTGCTGGTCCGCTCCAATAGCGATCCAGCATAATATCTCCCACCACCAATACTTTGGCATTTTTTAAATCATGTTGCATCGACACACTCTTGTTTATTTCTAATTTTCAACCATTGCTTCTAAGACTATACATAATCAACTCAAATTTCTATTTTTGATCGCCTTTGACTTCATGTTCATTAGCAACCACACTAAAGCATATAAACCCTTTCAGTGACCTTATATGAACGCATACATCATCTCTGATCTACACCTTTGCAAATCTCGACCTGAGACGGTCCTGCTATTCAAAAATTTCCTCTCCGAGAAAGTCATCCCCAGCAAAAGCACACTGTATATTATTGGAGATTTTTTTGAGGTGTGGATTAGCGATGACATTGCCACTGAGTTTCAAATCGATATCATGAATGCGCTCAAGAAAGTAACCGAAGCTGGCTGCCAACTTTTCTTTATCCACGGTAATCGTGATTTTTTAATCGGCTCACAGTTTGCAAAGGAAACAGGTTGCACCCTTTTAAATGACCCCCATTATTTTAAGCTTGGTCAAAAACAGCTGTGTCTTATGCATGGTGATTTGCTTTGTACTGATGATAAAGCCTACCAGGTGTTTCGAAAATTTGTACGCAACCCCTTCATTAAATTTCTATTTTCAAGTTTCCCTAAACGGCTACGGGAAAAAATTGCACGCCGCATTCGATCTAAAAGTGAGTCCAAAAAAACACGACACGCCATGATGGTCGATGTGACAGAAAAAGGCATTAACCAATATTGTAAGAATACCGACTTACTCATTCATGGCCACACACATTTATTGAATACGCACCAACATGGAAACCTAACCCGTTTTGTTTTAGGGGATTGGCATGATACAGGGAGTTATATTCATATTAGGAATGAGTCTGCAGCACTTTATTATTTTGACCCTGCTGAACAAATTGGAAACACTTTTAATTTCCAGCCACAATAGTTGAGCTATATCATCTTAAAGATTTCTCTCCTATAATTATGGCAACTTTATCTAAATCGCTCTCTCATGTTTATATTTGCACGCCTCAACCAACTGCTTTCACAATATTGCACAGACAGTGAGCGTCAAAAGATTGCTGAAGCATTTATCTTTGGTGCTGACGCGCATGAAAAACAAAAGCGCAGTTCTGGTGAAGCTTACTTTACACACCCTGTAGCCGTCGCCTGCACATTAGCTGAAATGCAATTGGACATGAATACCATTATTGCCGCCCTTTTACATGATGTGGTTGAAGATACTGAAATTACCGATGAAGAGATTGCTGCAAATTTTGGTGAAACCACCTCTAAACTGGTGCAAGGTGTTACTAAATTGGCACAAATCCAATTTAGCTCAAAAGCCGAAGCACAAGCTGAAAATTTCCGTAAAATGATGTTGGCGATGGTCAAAGATATTCGTGTGATCATTATTAAGTTGGCAGATCGCCTTCATAACATGTCTACCCTTGGCCCTTTGAAGCCTGAGAAAAAACGTCGGGTTGCCCTTGAGACATTAGAAATTTATGCACCCATCGCCCACCGCTTGGGGATGCACCATTTTAAAAACGAGTTCCAAGATCTTGCATTTGAGGCCCTTTACCCTTATCGACATAAAACGCTAAACGCCAGAGTTCAACAAGCACGCGGACATCGAAAAAGACTCTTTGATAAACTCCAGCAGTCTTTAGTAAGGCACCTTGCCAAAGAAAATATTTCCCCAGATGTTGTCTCTGGAAGAGAAAAAAGACTCTACAGTATTTACCAAAAAATGCTGATGCGAAGCATCCCTTTCTCAGAAATTATGGATGTATATGCCTTTAGAATTATTGCTAATTCTAGACGCAGTTGCTACAGCATATTGGGCGCTGTCCATGAGCTCTACAAACCTATTCCAGGAAAATTTAAAGACTATATTGCCATGCCTAAAGCAAATGGTTATCAATCTTTACATACTACGCTTTTTGGACCCTATGGTATCCCCATTGAAATTCAAATACGCACTGAAGAAATGGATTATACCGCTGATCGAGGCGTCGCCTCACACTGGGTTTATAAATCTCATGATTTAAGTCAGAAAAAAATGCAACAGTGGCTAGCAAAACTATCTGCCATTCAAAGTCACAGCACTTCCTCACTAGATTTCATTGAAAATGTTAAAGTCGATATCTTTCCTGATGAAGTTTATGTCTTCACCCCAACAGGCGAAATTGTTGAGCTACCCAAAGGCGCCACCGCAATTGACTTTGCCTACTCAGTCCATACTGATATTGGCAACAAATGTATTGCCGCCCGCGTTAACCGAAGACTTGTACCGCTAAACCGGAAACTACAGCATGGCGAAACCGTTGATATTCTTACTTCACCAACAGCTATTCCTTCTCCTTCTTGGCTAAACTTTGTCATTACAAATAAAGCCAAACATGGTATTCGCATCTATATTAGAAACCAGGAAAATGCCCAGGCTGCAAAACTTGGGAAACGATTGCTAAACCCGCTTCTACAAAAGAACAAACTAACTATTGATCAATACAGCCCCGCGTTACACCAAAAAATTTGCGAACTCCATGAAGCAGAAGATATTCCTCAACTACTAAACATGATTGGCCGCGGGGAAGTTGACCATATCCAGGTTGCAGATAATATTTTAAATTTACATACCACCATTGGCCAATCCCCCACCAACGAACCTGAGGATGAGAAAGTCATTCTTGATATAGACCCTAACTCCAGCAGTCTTACCTCTTTTGCCTCTTGTTGTAGACCCATTCCCGGGGATCTTATTATTGGCGTCATGATTCCTGGAAAAGGACTAGAAGTACACACCACAAAATGCGTGCTTTTACAAAAGCGTAAAATCTTACAAAAAAGTCCAGATTCATTTGTTCACTTACGCTGGCCAGATCATACGGATCAACTCTTCACCTCTAAGCTTATTGTTGAAATTGAAAACCATCGTGGCGCCATTGCTGAGCTTGCGACAAAGGTTTCACACCGAGATGCGTCTATTATACAAATCAATGTTGAGGAAGCACATAAAACACATGGTGTCATCTCTCTAACGATTGAAGTTAAGGACCGCCAACACTTAGCTCGAATTATTCGTTCTATCCGACATATTAGCAATATTTACAAGGTAGAGCGCTATTTTCGACAATAATGCTTTTATTCCTGTCAAATTTCTTGCCTTAAAGTCATCATTTTGGTATAAAGTTGTCCCTAGAGATTTGACCATTAAATAATTTTGGAGATTTACATGTCACGAGTTTGTATCGTCACAGGAAAGCGTCCCGTAGCAGGAAACAATGTTTCTCATGCGAAAAACAGAACAAGACGCCGTTTTTTACCTAACCTACATGCGCATCGCTTTTGGGTAGAGAGTGAAAACCGTTATATCAAACTGCGTGTAAGCGCAAAAGGTATGCGTATCATTGATAAAAAAGGCATCGACAGTGTACTTGCTGACATTCGTGCCCGCGGCTTTAAAGTATAAAGAAGGATAGAAGACATGCGTGATAAAATAAAATTAGTTTCAACCGCTGACACAGGTCACTACTACACGACCACTAAAAATAAGAAAAACACACCGGATAAATTTGAATTCAAAAAATTTGATCCAGTTGTACGTAAACACGTTATCTATAAAGAAGCTAAAATTAAATAAATTCAAGCTCCTTATTTTTAACCAATTTATTTAAAAGCGCACTAGTTGCGTTTTTTTTGTGCCTTTAAAAAGCGCTTCTCTTATAACTTTTCCATAATAGCCATAAAAAGAATGGCACGCCTAAAATTGCCATCACAATCCCAGCCGAAATAATATAGGGGAACGCGACCTGATGCGCACAATACACTGCGATCATTAGGATCACCCCCCCAATCCAAAAACTTCCTATCAATAGCTGAGAGTGTTCTGGCCCTCTGATCATGCGCACAATATGCGGCGCAATAAGCCCAACAAATCCAATGGGGCCTGCAACGGCTGTTAATACGGCAATCATCAAACCTGATATCACCATAACTTGCAATAACAATGTCCGAACATTCACGCCCATTGTTTTCGCCGTTTCTTCACCAAAAGACAAGACATTTAAATCCAGCGCGCAGCGCTTTAAAAAAATAAACCCCATCGCCAAGGTTACCCCTACTAAAAAGAATGCCCCCCATGAGACATTGATCACCCCCCCCATACTCCACACCACAATCTGACGCAGATGTGAGTTATCTGAAAAACTCACCACTAACATACTTAAAGCCCCGAAAAGTGTACTCAATGCAACACCGGCAAGTAACACGGTAACTAAAGCGCCTTTTGCGCCCATTATTTTCGAAAAAAGATACAAAATAATCATCACCAACATTGCACCTAAAAAAGCAGCCAACACAAATCCAAACATCATTGCACTTGCAGATATAGCCCCCAATGCTGGAAATAAAAGAATAAAAATAATGCCAAAAAAACTAGCACCCGAAGACACGCCAAGAATTGCGGGGTCCGCTAAAGGATTTCGCAATAAACCTTGCATCATACACCCCACCATACCAAGCCCACCGCCAACCAGCCAAGCAGTCAATAATTCTGGCAACTGAATCCATACCAAAATTTGCTGATTCACATGAGGTAATGGAGCGACACCAAAACTGGCTCCAATCCACTGTAAAAGTGACGCACCGCTATGATTAAAGCTTGCAAACACAATGAACAAAATCAAAGTGACAAGCATGCAACCAAAATAAAATAGTTTTGTTTCTTTAGCCATCTAAGCGTTCAATTAAAAAGGTATTTGATTAGTTATAACTTTAGTCCTCAAAAGCTTGTAGATAAAGTCAACTACAGCCTCAATATCAAGACATTTCCCCTTATTCCATTGATCCCTCTTGATAATCCCCCCTGGAAGGGTTATAAAACTAACTATTAATATACTTAAATACCCTGGCCTCTAGCGAGCTTGAGCGCCTTGATTAGACAGGAAGAAACATGGAATCAGCATTCCAGCTTAAAGGAAAACTTTTCACTCTCAGTGTCTTGCAATTACAGTCTACAAACCTCTCTGAAATTGAACAAGAACTTCAACAAAAAGTGCAGCTTGCTCCAAAGTTTTTTAACAACACACCTGTCGTCGTTGACTTACATGAAGTGGATAAACAATTAAATCAGTTAGACCTCAATGCTTTGAAGAAAATTTTAGAAAAGCATACGCTTATCATTGTAGGTTTTCGCGGCCAGTCAGAAGCAGCACAGAAAGCAGTCACCTCCCTTGGCCTGCCTTTAATCAAAGAGGCGCGCGCAACAGCACAGCCCCGTAACGAAAATCAAGAAGAAATTAAGACGCCACAAAAATCAAAAAATAATGCGCCAGAAATAAAAAAAGAAAACACCCTTCCGTCAAAATCAGGCTCTGGAACCGTTGTCATTGAGCAACAAGTCAGATCAGGCCAACAAATCTACGCGCCGGATGGCGATCTTATTGTTTTAGCCTCTGTTAGTCCTGGTGCCGAGCTGCTTGCTGAAGGAAATATCCACGTCTATGGCACATTGCGAGGCCGAGCTTTAGCCGGCTTAAATGGGGATACTGACGCTAGAATTTTTTGCCAAAAGCTTGAGGCTGACCTGGTTTCTATTGCCGGCCAATATAAGTTATTTGAAGAATCTTTAACTGGCAGCGATACTGGGCAAAACAAACAGATTCATCTTAAAAATGGCCAACTTGTTATTACAAACTTATAAAGCATAAAAAAGGGATCACATCGTGAGCAAACAACCTGAGAAAAAAGAAAAGAAAGAAGAAAAGAAGAAAAAACCAAGTAATGAGAAACGTGCCAAAATCGTGGTCGTTACCTCAGGAAAAGGCGGGGTTGGAAAAACAACTTCTAGCGCGGCCATAGGAACAGGCCTTGCCATAAAAGGCTTTAAAACTGTTGTCATTGATTTTGATGTAGGTCTACGCAACCTAGACTTAATTATGGGTTGCGAACGTCGCGTCGTGTATGATTTCATCAACTTAATCAACAAAGAATCCAATATTAATCAAACCATGATCAAAGATAAGCGCATTGATAACCTGTATATTCTGCCGGCTTCTCAAACGCGCGACAAAGACGCTCTAACAGAAGAAGGTGTTGAAGAAGTTTTAAATGATATTGCAAAAGAGTTCGATTACATCATCTGTGATTCCCCTGCAGGTATTGAAAAAGGTGCTTTAATGGCGATGTATTTTGCTGATGAAGCAATCATTGTCACCAACCCAGAAGTTTCTTCTGTCCGTGACTCAGATAGAATATTGGGCGTTCTTTCAAGTAAAACTAAACGCGCCACTGAAGGCAAGGACCCAATTAAAGAACATCTCTTAGTTACGCGCTACTCCCCAGAAAGAGTTAATAATGGTGATATGCTTGCTTTAGAAGATGTTCAAGATATTTTAGCCATCCCGCTATTAGGGGTTATTCCTG
>CAXBFV010000033.1:0-7809 GCA_963974985.1 uncultured Gammaproteobacteria bacterium
GTAAATTCATGGCGCCGCGCTCACCGGAAAATTAGGAGCGCAGCGAGTAATTTTCCAAGTTCAGCAACTGGTTATCAACAACCCCAAATAATAATCTCCCTTTTTGAATACATCTAATCCATTCGTAGAATAATGTGAGTCCATATGATCATCTTTGGCAAAATAAAGTGAGTGAAACAAATTCTATTCGCGAGGGTCAACAGGTAGATACTATAATTGTATTTAATTTAAAAAATAAATCTTATTGGCCATGCACTCCATATCCAGAGTTAAATTGAAAATAATGTTTGTGCCAAAACAGCTCTCAGCTCATATAACTCAATATCTAGGAGACTATTAATTTCTCAAAAAGGGGAAAAATGGAGGGCTCTGCAAATACCCCCTTATAAACTTACACCCAAATTTTATTCAAAAAACTTGTAAGTATTTTATCTCGGCGTATGATGCACCATTAGAGTACTGGCATTCATGATGTCTGCCAGAAACCCATTAAGGCTTCATTCATGTCAAACCATTATTTAAATCACACCTTTCCTCAAAGTGGTCGCGTAATTATCACATTACTTGGACGCTCATTAAACCCAGAGTTTAATATTTTGTCAGAAATACCCAGCAGCGAACAATTTAAAGATGCTTATAAAATCCCTTCTAAAACAGGTGAAGTTTGGCTATTTGATTATGGGATTATGATTTTCTGGGGCGTTGAGTTAGATGAATATAGAAGATTATTAAACCTCGTCATGCCATACATACAAAACCCAGTGCCTGAAACCTCCAATGACTTATATTCTTATGTCATTGATCAAGCACAGGCTTTCCGTGTTCATAATGATCGACTTCAACTACCTTCTGATAACAGTATGATGCGTTTAGCCCTCAGTCATGCTTTTGCGCAATCAGCAAAACTTATTTTCTTTGAAGCGCGTGCTGAGACGGTCATTGCAGATAACCTAAATATCTCTCGAGATTTAGCTAAGAATGGTCGCATTCCTTTTGGGCGTCGAAAACTTGCGCAATTACGTGGGCTGCTCTTTGATACCAGCAGCGACATTACTTTAAACTTTAACCTACTCGATAAACCTGGTTTTTTCTGGGACTATCCAGAGCTTGATGAATACTATATTCCACTTTCTGGTTATCTGGAACTCACCCTACGCGTTGAAATTCTGAATAAGAAATTATCGACGATCCATGATCTTCTAGAAATGCTTGCGAATGAACAACACCATAAACACTCTAGCTTTCTAGAGTGGATCATTATTATTCTAATTGCTTCAGAGATTTTATTGTACTTTATAAAATAGCTTTTACTTTAGACATTATGCAAGCAAAACAATGACTTGAAATTTTTATACAGACGTCAATAACACCTAAATAAGAATCCTTATGAACCATAATATAGAAGAAAGCATTACACCATTTGGTACCATTTTAGGATACGCGCCTGGCAATGTACCCGCCTACTCCTCAGATTATAAAACCGTCGACATTACAGAGCTTACGGATAGGCATGCCTATCGACAATATGTTGGGGATATTTATACTGGCTATAAGTGGCAATGCGTTGAATTTGCACGACGCTGGCTACTCATTAACAAAGGGTATATTTTTGATGATATCGCCATGGCTTATGATATTTTCAGATTGACGGAAGTCACTCATCCGACTACAAAAACCTCGCTACCGTTACACTCTTTTGAGAATGGCTCACAACGTCACCCAACACCAGGATGTATGCTAATTTGGTCTGAAGGTGGTGACTTTAGCATTACGGGACATGTGGCAATTGTCACGGAAGTAACTGATCATTACATCAGGGTTGCTGAACAAAATGTTTCGCATGCGCTGTGGGAAGACGGACAAGACTACGCGCGCGAACTGAGTGTGCAAGTGGATGAAGAAGGCGGCTATTGGATTCAATGTTCTTTTTCAAATGGCGCTATTTTAGGGTGGGTGATACAAACTGAGAACCCAGAATATGCGGCCGAACATCCCGAGCTTGATACCACTCTGTTGCAAACAAAACTTCGCACGGTGACACCTGAAGAAAACCTTAGAAAAAACTGGCTCAATATCGCAAATCCAGATGAAGCGGCTTATGTTAAGATGAATGGTCATACCCTTTGTGCCAAACCGGAAGATCAAAATAAATATTTTTGTATTTCAGCGACGGCAGAGAACGAACTGAAACGCGCCACCAATGAATTACATGCCCTCTTCATGCATGCGACCGATTATGTTTTACAAAATGAAAAGCTTCTACATGATTTTAATATCCCTGAAAATATTTGGCCAAAGATTCAACAGTCTTGGAGTAATCGCAAAAATGAAATGGTAACAGGCCGATTTGATTTTTGTATAACTGAACAAGGGATCAAGGCTTATGAATACAACGCGGACTCTGCTTCATGCCACATGGAGTGTGGAAAAATTCAAGGCTTATGGGCCAAACATATGGATTGCAATAGCGGCAGAGATGCCGGCCAACTGTTATATGGAAGCTTAATTGATGCTTGGAAAACACATGATATTAAAGATGTCATCCATTTACTAATTGACAATGATGATGAAGAAGAGCTCTACCACTGTTACTTCATGAAAGAGATTATCGAAAAATCAGGTGGTCAATGTGAAATCATTAAAGACTTTCATTCTCTAAAAAAACAAGGTGATCAAATCCTCGACATCCATGGCACACCCATCAAATATGTCTGGAAAACCTGGGCATGGGAAACGGCTCTGGATCAGCTTCGAGAAGAGCTAGATGAGCAATCAAATGATAGTTCATCAGAAAATGTCAAACTTAAAGATATTTTATTTCAACCTGAAACGTTAGTCTTTGAGCCACTCTGGACACTTATCCCCAGCAATAAAGCAATTTTACCGCTACTTTGGAAAATGTTCCCAAATCACCCTTATCTTCTTGAATCAGCTTGGGAATGCAAACCCAGCCTTCAGAAAAAAGGTTACGCGGTCAAACCGATTGTCGGCCGCTGTGGCGCCAACATCAGTCTTGTAGATGATCAGCAAAACGTTATGACGGCAACAGCTGGACAGTTTACCAGCAAACAGATCTATCAAGAGCGCGCAATGTTACCTTGCGTGGACGGGCTTTATGTTCAGCTATGCACCTTCTCAGCGAATGGAGCCTATGCCGGTGCTTGTACGCGCGTTGATGCTTCTCCCATTATTACGTATCAAAGTGAGCTTTTCCCATTACGCATCATTGAAGATGAGAGTTTTTAAGCATTTAATCTGGCTTAATCGTATACGTATAATACCCAACATTGTCATCATAATTTAAACCATGGATGCTTGTTTCTAATCCAGGATACAAATCCCCAACCTTACAGAGTGTTTCTAAGAATTGAATAATTTCAACACTCTCTTCGGTTACCATTTCACCTGGCAATAAAAGCGGAATACCCGGAGGATAAGGCAGCACCATTTCAGAGGCCACTTTGCCTTTCAGGTCTGAAAGTTTTGTCTTGGTCACATTCTGTTTAACAATTTGTTGGCGCGCATAATAAGGGGTCATCGACATATAAGGGATTGTTTCATACGCCGAATCCATCAACTCACATAACTTACTGTCAATATATAGTTGGTGAATATCTTGAGCCAAATCTTGAATACGATATTTGCGATAAAAACGCGGCGCTTCTTGATAAAGATTAGGTAATATTTTTTCAATTTTATGGTTTTCATCAAACCCTTTTTTGAAACTCGCCAATTCATTTAATAGCTTCAAACTCTTTGAGCGATCAGAACCAATCCCAAATAAGAACAGCAAACTATAGGGCCCTGTCTTCTCCACTACAATATTATGATGATCTAAAAATTTCGCGATCAAACACGCTGGAATTCCAAAATCCTCATACTCTCCACTGGCCATCAAACCAGGCGTTAATAATGTAATTTTAATCGGATCTAGAGACATGTGATCCATTTTATCACCCTCTAGACCATGCCAATTCTCATCTGCAGTAACCGGGAAGCAACCAATATCCTGACCTATTGATTCAGGTTGAAGAATGTCATAAAACCACCCTTCAGCCTTCTGATCATTCTCTTTACGTAAACGCTCCACCTCTCGCCTGAATTTAAAGGCTTCTTTTAAAGCATGGTTAATGAGTTTTTCTCCATGCCGCCCCCGCATCATTGCCGCTGCTGTCTCAGTTGAGGCCACAATAGGGTAAAATGGAGAAGTTGAAGTATGCATCATAAAGCTGTCATTAAAGGCATCTGCATCAAATGATTTGCCTCTCACTTGAATCGTTGCTGATTGAGAAAAAGCCGCCAAAAGTTTGTGTGTTGAGAAACTCTCATACACCACCTTATCATCGGGCACTTCTCCACTAATCCCATAATGGTTATGATAAATAGGACTGAAAGGCGCATAAGCAATCCAAGCGGCATCAAAGTGGATATTTTTCACCGGCAGGGTCTTTTTAATAAAATCAGTTTTATATAAAAAGCCATCATAGGTTGAATTTGTAATCACAGCATAAATTGGGAATGAAAGCTCTTTTTGAAGTCTTTCAGAAAGTGTTTGGCACTTTTTATCAATGCTCTCCTTTGTGAACTGATCTTTTGAAATTCCGCCCATAATACCGTAGCAGTTTCGAGAAGGCTGAAAATAGATTGGCGTGACATTTGTCATCATCATTAAATGTGTCAATGATTTATGGCAGTTTCGATCCACAAGGATCGTAGCACCTTCATAGACCACATTCATGCCAATCATTTTATTCGAGGTTGAGGTACCATTCGTGACAATATAGCAATGATCTGAACCATACTGACGAGCGATATATTCTTCGGCCTCTTTGTGCTTACCACTATGATCCAGCAACGCGCCCAACTCCTCCATCGAAATAGAAAGATCTGATTTAAAAATATTGGCGCCATAAAAATCGTAAAATAATGCCCCTACTGGAGACTGTAAAAAAGCCGTACCACCCGCATGCCCTGGCGTACAATAACTATAAATATTTTGACCGGCGTAATCCATTAATGCTTTGGTAAAAGGCGGTAGCATTTCTTCAATATATTCTTCGATAGCATTTGTAATGCGATCTACCATGACAGGTGCTTCATCTGCCTTATAGCTCATGAAGTGCAAGTTTAATTTCAAAGTATCTAAATCAATTTCAAGATCACCCTGACTACTGGTAAAAGCAAAAACCGGTAAATCCGGGTTCTCAGTCTGCACATGATTACAAACATCAATACCCCCCTCTTCATAGTCATAAAGAACTGTACAAATACGTGGATTTATCTCTAAGAAGGTTTTAAGATTCGAGGTGTGCTGACCTATCTCTACGTTGAACAATGAGTTGGTATTAAGCTCTTCTATCACTTGTTCAAATACTCTTTTTTTAGCCGTTGGGCCTGAAGGCATAAAACACAGGATGGTATTCATATATTTGCTCTACATTAAATCACTAATTTCTATGAACTAGTTTAGAGTTAAAAATATCATTTAGCGATACAGAGCTTCTTACAACCCCATTACAAAGACTTCTTGTGCGTTAAATCTTGCCCTTCTCTTCAGTAAATTTCTCAATTCCCAAAGGCTTAGAAAAATAAAAGCCCTGGTATTGATGGCAGGATGTTTTTTTCAAAAATTCAAACTGACTCAACTTTTCCACCCCTTCGGCAATACAAATAATGCCCATATTCTTAGCTAAGGTCACAATGGACTCAATCATAAAATTTGACTTTAACTCACTGATTTTCTGTGTGAAACTTTTATCAATTTTCAAATAGTCAATGGGTAAATTCACAAGATAGGTTAATGATGAATAACCTTTCCCAAAATCATCCAATGCAACTTTAATGCCATATTTGTGAAGCTCATATAACACGTCTTGGGCCTTATCAATATTGCTAATCAAGGCCGTTTCCGTAATTTCTATGGTTAAAAAATGGGGACTAACCCCATGTTTTGAAAGTATCTTTATGACTTTCTGAACAAAGCCCCTTGTCATCAATTGGACACTTGATATGTTCACGGCAACTCTGAAATCATCGCAAACTGAAATTTTATTTAAGACTTTTTTAAAATCAATTGCCGCCCTTTCAAGCACCAATTCACCAATACTATGAATGACATGCTTTCGCTCAGCAATAGGAATAAACTCATCCGGATGAAGATCAGGTATATCTGGGTGAGACCATCTAATTAAGGCCTCAACACCTATCATATTTTCCGTCATGTCATACTGGGGTTGATAGACTAATTGAAACTGCTCTTGATCCACAGCAGCCACTAAAGATTTTTCTATCAACGTATATCGTTGCATTTTTTGATCCAGCTCATCTCGGAAAAATACAAAATTATTCTTACCCTTTTCTTTGGCTTTATACATCGCAATATCCGCATACTGTAAAAGGCCATCAACAGTGGTTGCTGAATCAGGATAAATAGAAATCCCAAGACTAAAAGACTGTAGAATCAGATTCCCGTCAATCTCAAATTCTTTTGTGACACTTTGTAAGCAGCGTTGAGAAACCGTCGCAACCTCATCAAGATGAAGAATGTTTTCCAATACAATCGCAAATTCATCCCCACCAATACGCGCAAAAAAATCCTCCTCCCTCAGAGACTTTTTAATCCGCGAGGCTATCTGATACAGCAGTTTATCTCCACAAGGGTGACCCAATGTATCATTAACATTCTTAAAATCATCTAAGTCTAAAAATAATACGGCTAATGTTGTATGTCTTCGTTTTGCCTTAGCAATTGCCCTAGGCAAGAAATCAAGCAAGTGTGCACGATTAGCAATTCTTGTAACACTATCTTGCAAAGCAATTTTACTGAGATTTTTTTCTGCTTTTTTTAGCTTACTAATATCAAAGCACATCCCCGTCAATTGTGCTGATGACGCTGGTGAATTTAGTACGTATTGAGCAATTAGATGAAGATAGCGAATATCATTATTCGGCCCATGAATACGATATTCTATATTTAATGAGCCTTTCTTTTTTAAGGTTTTTGCAATGACATACTTAACTTGAGGTAAGTCCTCATCAATGATTTTTGAGAAAAAGAGTTTATTTAATTTTGTTGCTTCATCATCACCAACAAAATAAAGTCGCTTCATGCCGTCATTCCACTCATGGCAATCATCTTCTATTGACCACCGCCAGATCCCAATGCCTGCATTTTTAGCAACAAATTCAATGAGGGTTTGGTTTTGATCAACAAGTAACTCAGATTTTTTAATTTGATCAATACTTGTAATCGTTATGACTGCACCTGAAATAACATTATCAACCAATAAATAAGGCCTAAATCGAATATGGTAATAGATACCCGTATCCGACTGTATTTCGACTTCTGTTGATAAACCATGGTGAATCGCTTGAGCCAAGCTTTCTGACATATCTGGAATATGCAAAGACTTCAAATGCGTTAATAAAGTCTGCTGTCCATCTACCTCCTCAATCTGTAGCATAGATTTTGCACCAGGGGTTAACAGTATGATTTTTTGCTCACGATTTGCAAAAATCGCACAAATATCTGACTCTCTAAGCAAATTATCCATATCACTCTTTGCTTGCTGTAGCGCTTTATTATTAGTATTCAGCTCTTCAACTAGCTCTTCTTGTTGTGTGACATCACGAGCAATACCTAAAATATACTTTTTATTATGCCGATCACTAAATCTTATCTTTTTAGTCTCTAAAAGAATCCTTTTATTATTTGGCATCCCAAGAGATTCAATCGTTTTAGAAAACCCTGTTTCAAAAGCAAGTTTATCGTACTTTAAAAAATTCTCTGCCTCCTCTTCATCATAGTTC
>CAXBFV010000034.1:0-7759 GCA_963974985.1 uncultured Gammaproteobacteria bacterium
GCTTTGCCAGAAACACTTTCATAAGGGACTTCAATGCCTTTCATAGAAGCCAATTCTTCGATGGCGTCGATAAAATCTAAATGGTCGTGTTCACGTAAAAAAGTGATGACATTGCCACTTGCGCCGCATCCAAAGCAGTGATAAATTTGTTTTTGTTGGCTGACATGAAAAGAAGGTGTTTTTTCACTGTGAAAAGGGCAGCAAGCACTATGGCTATTGCCTTTTTTCTTTAAAGGGATGGCTCTAGAAATAAGATCAACAATATCCGTACTTGAAATGATGTGATCAATGAAATCAGAAGGTATTCGCCCTTGAGCCATGAGTTATGTTAAGCGAATGCGGATTTAATTAAATTGGCAACTTCACCCATATCTGCGCGCCCTTGAATTTGAGGGCGAAGATGGTTCATGACTTGTCCCATTTCTTTAATGCTGGAGACTTGAGTTTCAGTAATAGACTGTTGAATAAGTGCTTGTAGTTCATCTGCTGTTAAAGCTTCAGGAAGGTAGTCGACAAGATATTCAATTTCAGCAAGCTCTTTGTCAGCCAGTTCTTTTCGGTCTGCTGCATTATATTGTTCAGCAGAATCTTTACGCTGCTTGATCATTTTGGTAATGATACTTGAAACTTCGGCATCAGAGAGTATTAACTTTTCATCAATCTCTTTTTGCTTAATAGCTGCAAGAGCCATACGCATAGTGGTCAGTTGAAGCTTTTGTTTTGCTCTCATTGCAGCCTTCATGTCGGCAGTGAGTTGTGATTTAATGGTAGACACTTTTTTTGCTTCTCCTTAAAGAGTTAGGGGCGTAAGTATACGCCATTTTTATGGCGTTAAAATAGGTTTTAATTGTAGATTGTTTGAAATGACGATGGCATTTCTGCGGGGTATTGTTGCTAAGATCTGATAATGTTGTTTGTCATCAACAAGTTGGGTAAAAGTTTTGAGTTGCCCGGTGCTGACAATTACTAGAAAGGTCTGGCCACTTTTTTGTGCACTTTCCCATCTGCTTGCAAACTCATGATAAGTCATGAGTGTATTAGGCAGGGGTTTATTGTAGATTTTAATACCTTCTTCAATTTGACGCTGCCAATTGTCAGGCATCTGGTGCAGGTCGCGCTCTTGCCAGTTTGCAATCGTTGGAACGTTTCGATCCAAATACATGGGGATTGAATAGAAGTAAGTGCCAAACATGTATACTTCAGCGTTAGGTTTTATGTTTAGGTAGTGTTGTGTCTTATGGGCAATTGGCCAATTAAATTGTAAGTTCCAAGTTTTAAGGCTGGCAATAAGGGTGATATTAACCAAGAACACCATTGCCAATAAAGTGGAGATTAAAAAACCAAAATATTTTTTCTTAAGTAGCCCAAAAATAAGGGTGGCAGAGGTAAGAATAAGAATAACGCCTAGTATCCTGGCATAAGGTGCCGAAGCCAAAATGCCTTTTTGTTCTGGGATGACGAAAGCAAGAGAAACTAAGGCAATGGCGGTTATGGGTAAGATAACTATGATAATCCATGTTGAAATTTGATTTGCCTTAGAAGGTTTTTGATCCCACATTCTGGAGACGTAAATTGCCATAAGAATAGCCGTGGCGGGAATGACCGGGCCAATATATCCTACAAGCTTTGATGTAGGAATCGAGAAAAATAGTGTGATAAGGACAATCCATAACAAGATAAATAATTCTGTGCGATGGGCGTGTTTATTTTTCCAGATATTTTTAATGTGGTGTCTATAACTTTGCAGCATATAGAAGACAAAGGGGAAAATGCCGCCAATAACCATGGGTAAATAGAAGAACCAAGGTTTCTTTTGGTTGAAACCATCACCTAAAAATCGATCAAATTGATTCCAGATAAAAAAGTACTGTATAAACCCTGGGTTTTGTTTTTCACAAAGATAGAGCCAAGGGGTAATGATAATAAAAAATAAAATGAGACCCGTGATAAGTCTGATTTTAAGTAAGTACCGCCACTGATTAAGGGCAAGCATCCAGAAAAATAAAATCATTGCAGGAAAGATAAGTCCCATGAGTCCTTTGGTTAAAAAAGCAAGGGCTGCAAAGAAGTAGGCCAAATAAAACCAAGTGCTTGAATGCTTGCTAAGTTTAATATGATGAATTCCGATTAAAAGGAAAAGCATTGAACAAGTGATCCAGCTAGCCACTTCGCCATCCATATTGGTGTAGTGTGTGAGCATAAAATACATGGGCGCCGCAGCAACCATAAGAGAAGCGATGATGGCGGTTCTACGGTTATAAACTTGACGGCCAAATACGTAAGTCATGAGGCAAGTAAAAAGCCCTATAAGCGCTGGGAAGAAGCGCATTGCGAATTCAGTTACACCAAAAACATGGAAAGAAAGCGTTTCAAACCAATAATATAGTATGGGTTTGCCTAAAAATGGGGAGCCTGCTAAAAGTGGCGTGACATAGTTATGATCCTTAAACATACTCCAGGCAATGCCGACGTAACGTGTCTCATCTGGTGAAATTAAATGGTGGCTGCCTAAAAATAGCATGAAAAGAAAAATATAGAAGATAGACAAAAATGAGAGGTCTTTATACCAATATTTAGAATGCATGGATAAACAGCTAGTTGTAAAGAATATATTTTTAAGTGTAGTCTGAGACATTTGAATAGGCAATAATGACGATAGCTGACAAGGGTTTCAATTTTTCAAATTAAGGTCTGTTGATGTTATCCAATGCTTTTTTTGGCCGAAAAACAATCAAATTCGCTAATTGCTGACAAAACAAAGAGATAAAAGCTATTGTTTTGTCAGGTGAAAATATTTTATAGTCTTATATGAGCTTATTTTATTGTAGCTTATGAATAGTTTTGTGACCCACGGACTTAGGAGACAAAATAATGGAACAAGGTGACTCGAATCTAGCCTTATTATTTAATAGTCAGGTTTTTTCTTTAGAAACGACCTGGATGGAAGGCTACGCTTATGGAGAGCAAGGTACTTCAAATCAATTTAATCCCTTTAAATTTGATCAACAAGGTCATGCTTATTGGTCTGAAGGTTGGGAGGCCGGGTTTTATGGTGAAGCGCCGCTGTTTCCTGAGCATGTTGTTGAAATTGATCCTATGGTTAATTTGGTTGCAAAAGACCGAGGTCAAGAACCTAAGTTTAATGTATTTGAAAAATGGTTATATGGTGTGGGTGCCACAGTGGGCGTCGTGGCGATTGCTGCAAGTATGTTAATTGACGTGGCGGCGTAACGCATTTCTCTTTTCTTAATAGAAGGACCTCTATTCCTCAGGTTTAATTTGAGACCTGAGTTCTTTAATGAGATAATTTCACACCTTAAAAGATGCTGTAAAATTAAATTGCTTTAATAAAATGAGCATTTTCAAAAAGCTTTTAACCAATTTATTTGCTAACAAATAACTTATGCAAGGGCTTTGGCTATGTATAAAATAAAAATATGTGGTATCACAAACTTAGATGATGCTTTAGCAGCCATTGCGGCGGGTGCTGATGCCCTTGGATTTGTATTTTATGAAAAGAGTCCAAGATATATTCAACCAGAAAAGGCTGCAGAAATTATTGCACTACTGCCGCCCTCTATTATTTCTGTAGCGCTTTTTGTGAATGCGAAAAAGGAAGAAATTTTAAATACTAAAACGCTTACTGATTTTGATTTAATTCAGTTCCATGGCGATGAGGTTGACAATGATTGTCAGCAGTGCCATTTGCCTTATGTTAAAGCCATACGCGTTAAAAGTAATATGGATGTATTGGCGGAGTGTGAAAAATTTTCTGGAGCAGAAGCCATTCTTTTGGATGCATATAGTGAAAAAGTATATGGTGGCAGTGGAGAGTCTTTTAGTTGGGATAAAGTGCCTCAAGATTTTTTAAAGCCAATTATCTTGGCGGGGGGCTTAAATCATGAAAACATTCAGCAAGCGATAGCGTCTACGCATTGTTATGCTGTGGATGTAAGTGGGGGTGTTGAAAAAGAAAAAGGCCTCAAAGATCATGAGGCCCTTAAGGCGTTTTGTCAGAAAGCAAAAAGAAGCTTTGCTTGAGATTTTAAGCTATTTTAAAAACCATACGCATAGGTAACAGAAGCGATAAAGGCAGGCTTGTTTTGTCCTTCTTGATAGCCGAATAGATCTTGCGCACCTAAATTTACAACAAATGGCAGTTGTGCAATAGGGACAATGGAAACACCAGCTGATGTGATGCCTCGAGTGAAATCAGCAATTAGACTCAGCTGAGGTAAAACATAAACTGCAGCGGATGTATAAAACCCAATATGTGTATTAGGATTGTTGGTAGAGCGTGCAAAGTTATAAATACCATTACCAATACCTGCAGTGAGCACGACGGGTGCAACGTCATTTGGTAAGAGTTGTGTGGCAGATATAGTATAAGAGCGATCAGGTAGGCCGCCACCGTTATTCCATCCACCAAGATTTTGTGCACCAATTGAAACACCTGTTAATGAATCTACAAAGAAGTGGCCAAGGACAAGATCAAAATTACCTTGATCCATAAATCCACCATCATTGGTATTGATGCTTGGTAAGCCTAGTGTTAAGGCACCACCTACATTCTTTTGGGCGTCACCAAAACCAAAACCAACTGAGGCGCCGCCATTTGTAGCAGGGCCACCTGTTTTATTATTCATAATGCCGCTAA
Source organism: uncultured Gammaproteobacteria bacterium (assembly GCA_963974985.1). Classification (GTDB taxonomy): domain Bacteria; phylum Pseudomonadota; class Gammaproteobacteria; order Francisellales; family Francisellaceae; genus CAUZSH01. The sequence continues at coordinate 4,658 of CAXBFV010000034.1, forward strand.
CACCTCCATAAACAACGCCCCATGAAGGTGTCATTCCTGTGGGTGCTGCAATAGAAAATCCTGGGAGTGTTGCTACTTGGTCAAAGTTTTTAGCAAACCAAAAACTTGAATGGTCTGGCGTATTGTCCTTTATTTGAGAAAGGGCGGCATTTGATACTGCGCTGGTAACGGGCGCAGAAGCAGAAAATGCACTGCTTAGTGTTAAGGCGCTTAGTATACAAGTGGCTAGTAACGTTAATTTTTTCATAGGGGCTCACTTATGGATCTAATTTTGTTACTGTTGAGGCTAGTAGAGAACCATTGAAATGCAAGGATACAAGGCGCAAAAAGGTTATTTAAAGAAATGATCAATTAACTTTCGGGCTAAATGCTTACAAAAGATCAGCTTAAATAAGATATAGGTTTATTTAGAGGCTTTTGGTTTTTTTAGAGCATTGATGCCGAGATAGATAAAAGGCACAATAATCGTAATGAATACCCCAATCCCAAGTAGTATTTCATAATTCATTACGGACATATCATTTTGAATCGGCGGTATAAATGAGAGACCAAAAGTGATAAGGCTAAATACGCCACCCACAAAAGCACAGACTAGAGTGATATAAAGCGCGCGAGAGCGAGGCATGTGCCACATAATTTTACCCGCAGCTGCAAAAATAAAGATATATCTCACAATGGATGCGATTCCAACAATGACGACGATTAAGGCGTAGGCAGAGCTCAAAGAAGGGATGAGTGTGAAGGCGATAATGATAATAGAAATAAACAGCGCTTGTACTTTTATAAGCTTATGGCTGATGCCAAATTTGTTTTTTTCTAAAAGTTTTTTAGGGAAGAGGCCTCCTAAAATTGTGGCTTCCATGGCTTTCACGCCGAATAAAATAAGCGTTGCTACAGCCATCATTTGGCCAACAAAATATAAAAATAAAATAATACTGCTGCCGATATGAAAATGAATCCAATTAAAGAAAAAAGTAAAAGCCTGCATGAGGCCATTAGAATCACTGAGATGATCTAAAGGGATGAGTGTTAGCATGGAAAAAATAGCAATGATAGGGGCTACGGTTACGACTATAAATGCAATTGTCATGGCTTTTTTATAGGTAGCACCATCTTTAACATAATTAATAAAATAACCTGAGCCTTCAAGACCTGCGACCATAAAAACGGCAACACCCAGTAAAGCTAACACACCCATGATTGAATCAGTTGGTAAAATATTATGGGCGGTTAAAGGTGTGTGTGTACTAGGTGAGCCCCAAAATATCCAAATTAAGGCACACAGAAAAAGTAAAGTAATAGGGACAACATATGAAAATATAGTATTGCATGCAGAAAGTTTTACAGTGCCCTTTACCCCTCGAGAGGCTATCCAGGTAAAGAACCAGACGAAGAAAATAGAGGACGCGGCAATATAAATTTTATTATGAGAAAGCCAAGACATATCAATCGAATATGCAAGCAGGCTGACATTAAAAGTCATAAAAGCAGGAAAGCTTACCATAACGCTAATCCATGATAGCCAGGTAGTAATAAAGGCAGACTTTTGACCAAAAGCCTGCTGTATCCAATGGAATAGTCCGCCATCATGTTTATAGTGAACAGCCAAAAAATTGCTGACAATTAGGCAGGGCAATGAAAAGAGAACACAAGCGATTAAAAAAATAAGAATACCTGAATAGCCATTTCCAGCGACAACGGCAATACCCATAGAGTTGACAATATTGCCAAGTGTGAGCATGACAAGCCCCCACATACCAATTTGTTTTTTATCAACATGAATAGCCATACTAATGCAGGTCTCTTAAAGTTTATGGTTAATAAGCCGAACTTAAAGTTTAGTTTGGGTTAATGTATAAATAAAGATATGGTCATAGGCTTTACCATAATTTTTAGATTATTATATGGATGCGGTTTAAAATCAAAAAAAGTGAATATTTGTGAGGTTTTTGAAACCATTGGAGGAAGGTGTTCTGGTAAAGCGTTATAAGCGTTTTTTGGCAGATGTTAAGTTACCTTCAGGGAATATCATCACAATTTATTGTCCTAATACGGGTGCCATGTCTTCTTGTAGCGAACCTGGAGGAAAAGTTTGGTTTTCGCGATCTGATAATCCAAAACGAAAATATTCTTTTACCTGGGAACTCTATCAAGATTTAGAAGGTGATAGGGTGGATGTTAATACACATCGGGCTAATCACCTGGTGGAAGAGGCAATTCGGGCTGATAAAATTAAAGAGCTTGGTGAGATAATAACTTTACAGAGAGAGGTGTCTTTAGCCGAAGCAAAATCAAGAATTGATTTTGTGTTATCAGGCAAGGATACAAAAACTTTTCTAGAAGTTAAAAGTGTGACTTATTTGCATAAAGGGGAGGGCTATTTCCCCGATGCGGTTACAAAAAGAGGGCAGAAACATTTAGAGGAACTCGTTACGTTAAAAGAGCAAGGGCATAGGGCGATTTTATTTTTTTGTGTCATGCATAGTGGTATTTCAGTGATTAAGCCCGCTAAACATATTGATGAAAAATATGCCAAGCTATGTCAAAAAGCATTAAAGGCGGGTGTTGAATTTCTAGGGTATGCTTGTCATATTAACCCTCAAGAAGTTGTTATTACGGATCCAATTGAGGTGAAAATTGAATGAAAGCTAAGAAATTAGGTTGGCTGCAAGGTGTGAGACTTTGTCCGTCACCAAATTTTGATCAAAGACCCAAACAAGATGAAGTCTCACTACTTGTTATTCATTGCATCAGCTTGCCAGAAGGGCGTTATGGCGGCAGTGAAATTGAGGATTTTTTCCAAAATAAGTTAGACTGTCAGCAAGATCCAAGTTTTAAATGTATTGAAGGATTGGAGGTGTCGGCACATTTTTTAATTAAGCGTTGTGGTGAGATTGTGCAATTTGTATCTGTCTTTGATCGAGCCTGGCATGCAGGGAAAAGCCAATTTAAGGGGCGTGAGAAATGTAATGATTTTTCAATTGGTATTGAACTAGAAGGTACAGATAAAGATATTTTTGAAAAAAGTCAATATTCTAGCTTGGTCAAACTTACCGAAGAAATTCGAGAGGTGTGCCCTAAAATTACAAAAGATCGTATTGT
>CAXBFV010000035.1:0-7641 GCA_963974985.1 uncultured Gammaproteobacteria bacterium
ATGTCAGCAATTTGATTTGAAATACTGCTAAAAAGAGAAGGTCGAGTTGGAATGTCTGGATAGGGCGCTTGATCTGTTGGTTCAACAAAGGTTGTTGAGGGCTCTTTATCGTTAATTTGTAGTCCAATGTATGAAAGACCTGTGATGCCTTGAGCCTTTAAGATCGCATAAGTGTTGGTCGTAATTGGCGTGCCTGCTTGTATGGCTAAAGTTACAACGGTGTCTCCAGGTGTCTTTTTATCAATTCTAATATGAGAAACACTTCCAATACTCACGCCATTAAATTTAACATCCGCATTCATGGTAAGCCCATCTACAGGAGTATGAAAAGTGGCCATATAGTTATTAAGCTTAACGGTGTTGAGGCCAAAAGAAAGCCAAAACCCAATAAATAGCATGGCAATCACGCCTACAATCATAAAGAGGCCAACTATAATATAATGCTTATTCGGTGTCATTTTAGGTATTCTCCATATTCGGTGAATGTTTTATATTTTATTAACTATGCTCTCGAGTTCGGCAGGCTGACTTTCCTCGCGGACCATTAAAAAAATTGTAGAGGGCTTTGTGTTGTGTAATTTTAGCAGCATTTTCGACGCTATCATGAACCAGTACTCGCTTGTCTCCAAGATAAATAACCTCATCCACAATACTCCAAATAGTGTCAAGATCATGAGTAATCATAATGACGGTAAGATTTAAAGATTTTTGTAGTTCTTTAATTAAGCAATCAAGTTGGTAGGCGCCATATGGATCTAAGCCTGCTGACGGTTCGTCAAGGAAAACTATTTTAGGGTCTAAAGCAAGTGTTCGAGCCAAAGCGGTACGCTTTAGCATGCCACCACTTAATTCAGAAGGGAATTTATGATAAGCATCTTCAGAAAGTCCAGTTAACGCAAGCTTAACACGCGCAATATCCGCAATCATGCCTTGGCTGAAATCGGTATATTCACTTAAGGGAAACATGACATTTTCAAGAACGGTAAGTGAGCTAAATAATGCGCCATGCTGAAACATCATACCCATTTGGCTCGCAAATCGTTTGCTCTTAATGTTGTCCATACTAAGATCAGATATTTTTTCGCCCATGAGTGAAATTTCACCTTCGGCAATAGATTGAAGCATTAGGATTTCACGAACCAATGTGGTTTTTCCGCAGCCACTATCCCCAATGATTGAAATAATGCGTTCAGGATAAATATCAAGATCTAGGTTTTTATGCACCCAAAAATTATCGAAACAGGTGCCCAAACCTCTTATTTGTATAAGAGGGGCTTTGTTGCTTTTTATTGGTGCTATTTGAGTGGGTATATTATCCATGCTTATAATCCTGCAAAACTAAAGAGTATGGAGAAGATGGCATCAGCAATGATAATCAAGAAAATAGAATAGACCACACTTTTTGTGGTTTCTTCACCGATACTTGCCGCATCACCTCGAACATTTAGGCCGCGGTAACAACCCACAGAGGCAATGATCAATGCAAAGACAGGGGTTTTCACAAGACCAATCATATAAGTGCTAAAAGAAATGTTTTGTGCAAATTGAGATAAGAAGTCACCAAAGCCTAACCCTAAAAACGCTTTAGACATGACCATGCCACCAAAAACACTGGCAATATCTGCAAAGATCACCAAAATAGGGAGCGAAATAAGTAAACCAAAAATACGAGGCAGAACAAGTCGCCCAATTGGAGTGATGCCAAAGGTTCTAAGTGCATCCACTTCTTCTTGGACTTTCATGGTGCCAATCTGAGCAGCAAAAGCAGAGCCAGATCGACCTGCCACAATAATGGCGGTGATAAGGGGTGCAAACTCTCTGAGAAGTGAAATCCCAAGGAGATTAACTACAAAAATGTTAGCACCGTATTGGAGAAGTTGCCCGCCAATTTGATAAGCAAGGACTACCCCAATGAGGAAAGCCAGTAGACAAATGATGCCGACAGCTTGGTAACCCGCACTATAAATAATATCAAAAACCAATTTTCCTCGAAGCTTCCAAGGTGCTTTGGCACCTTGAATAGTAGTTTCGGCTACTTCACCAATAAACCCAAGAAAGTAAAATAGATCTCTGAAAATTTGAGAGGTCCCAGCACCAATTCGATAAGCAATGTCAAAGGGAGAAAACGCACGTTTTTCTTTAATTTTGGAATGGGTATTTTTAGCAATGAGTTCATAAAGACTTTGATGCTTTTCATTTAATTCAATATGCAGTATTTGATTAGCTTTGCTAAAGCGTTTTAAAATTTGCGTAATAAAAAAAGCACCACTTGAGTCGAGACTTGCAATTTTGCGAGCATCTATATTTTCAATGTTCTTGTTGATATAAAGGTTATCTAATATTTGTTCAGATAGGCAGCACCAGGTCCAGTCTCCCAATAACACAAGCGTATTGCCTGAAGGAATAATCGTTGCTTTTTTGAAGTCAATAAAACGATTTTCAGGATCCTTGTGCATAGGGCGATCTATTTAAATCTATTTAATATTAATGTCTTAAAGGTAGTTCAGGGAGCTAAGGTTTGTAAAGAAAAGGCTTACTTTAAACATTGAGCGATTAAGTCTTGGTGTTTAACCGGATTAAAACTCATGTACTCATAGGCGGCAATATCATTAGTATAATAAGGATCTTCTTCAAGTAGTTTTTTAACATCCTTTAAGTCACCTGTTGCGAGAATAATGCCACCTGTTTTAGGATCAAGTGGCCCTGAAGCCAAGAATAGGCCTGATGCATAGCCTCGATCTAAAAACTTCCGGTGGTTTCCTACGTGTTTCTCTACTTCTGATAAAGGTTGTTGATAATGTAAATGGACAATATGGATCATTGTTAAAGCTCAAAATTTTAAAGGTTTTGTAAGTGTAGAAAATTTTTTCAAAAATTCAGCACTCAATTTCTAAAAAATACAGGTAAAATGAAAAATCATCACAAATTAAAAGTAGATTAATCTCTTATGACACAAGAATCCTTACCTGAAAACGTAACCGAAGCCTATCAAATGAATACGCCGCTAACAGAGCGCGCAACGCTATTGGAAGAACACATTGTGGAACTTTCTAAACAGCTCGGCGCCCGTTTGGATGTTGAATATCACTTATCAGAAGATGACGATACACTGTATGGCATTTCTATCGATTTACTTAATAATGCGGATGAAGTGATTATGCCGTTGATGGTGACTAATACGATCAATGAAGCCATTATAAAATTGGAAACATTGCAAGAAATTTTGATGACTCTAAGAATCAAAAATGCCTTTAATTTAAAAAACAATTTCACGCAAATTAATCAAAAGCTTTCTCGACATGCGGAAGAGTCTAATATTTTTACGGCTGAGATGGTCTCTGATTTTATGATGTTTTTAAATATGTCAGTAGATTATATGGCAAGTGATCGAGGGGTCACCGTAAATGGATTAATCAAATAAAGAGTTGTCTATGCATATTATTTTTGGAAATAAAGTTCTCTCTCAGTTTGATCATGAGCGACTATTAACAAAGCTTCAGGAAGAGATTTCAGGAATTGAGGATATTCAAGCAGAATACGTTCATTTTGTTGAGTGTCATGCTGAGCTCGATGAGCATGACACGGAGCATGTTGAAGAGCTGTTGAATTATGGCGCTCATGGCAAGCTTGTTGAAAAGCCAGGGCAGTTGATTTTAGTGGTTCCGCGTTTAGGGACAATTTCACCTTGGTCTTCAAAGGCCGCGGATATTATGCATAATTGCGGATTGGATAAAGTAGTGCGTGTAGAGCGCGGGATTGTTTATTATGTGCAATCAGATGTTCATTTTAATGAGACGCAATGTGCGCGTATTGGATATTTTTTACATGATCGTATGACGGAAACGGTTTTGTATGCCTTAGAAGAGATGCCCGCTTTAAGTAGTGCCCGAGAAAAGGGTGTGCTGAAAGTTGTCCCCATGTTGGAGCAAGGCAAGGTTGCCTTAGAAACAATTAATCAACAATTAGGTTTGGCGCTTTCGCCAGATGAGATTGATTATCTATTTGAAAACTTCACCGCTTTAGGCCGTAACCCTACAGATGTGGAATTAATGATGTTTGCACAGGCCAACTCTGAGCATTGTCGGCATAAGATTTTTAATGCAGATTGGACGATTGATGGTGAAGCAAAGCCAAAAAGTTTGTTCAGTATGATTAAGAATACTTATGCGCATCATAGTGAAAATATTTATTCGGCTTATCATGACAATGCCGCAGTTATTGGGGGTTCTAAATCTAATCGTTTGATACGTGACCAAGTTTCAAGTCGTTATGCCTTTAAAGATGAAAACGTACACATTCAAATCAAAGTAGAAACCCATAATCACCCGACGGCTATTTCACCTTTCCCAGGGGCCGCGACCGGTTCTGGTGGTGAGATTCGTGATGAAGCCGCTACAGGACGTGGTGCTAGACCTAAAGCAGGATTAACTGGGTTTACCGTTTCAAATCTAAATATTCCTGGGTTTAATCAACCCTGGGAGAACACTTACGGCAAACCTGAGCGAATTCAATCGGCTTTAAACATCATGTTGGAGGCCCCAATTGGCGGGGCTGCTTTTAATAATGAATTTGGTCGCCCTAACCTTTGTGGTTATTTCCGCTGTTTTGAACAAGAAGTTGACGGCAAGATGAGAGGTTTTCATAAACCAATTATGCTGGCGGGCGGTTATGGGAATATTCGTGAAGAACATATTCAAAAAAATAAAATTCCCGTTGGCGCGAAGCTTATTGTTTTAGGTGGGCCTGGGATGTTGATTGGTGTCGGAGGAGGAGCGGCTTCCTCTGTAGATGCAGGGCACAGTTCTGAAGACCTAGATTTTGCGTCAGTTCAACGTGGAAATCCAGAGATGGAACGTCGTGCGCAAGAAGTAATTGATGCTTGTTGGTCTTTGGGAGAGGATAATCCTATTGTCAGTCTGCACGATGTGGGTGCCGGTGGTTTATCCAATGCGCTGCCTGAATTGGTGGCGGACTGTGATCGCGGGGCGGTGTTTGATTTAGATGCTATTTTGGTCGCAGACAGCGCCATGTCGCCCTTAGAAATTTGGTGTAATGAATCTCAAGAGCGTTATGTTTTAGCCATTGAATGTCGCCATGTAGAAATGTTTAAGAAACTTGCCGAACGTGAGCGTTGTCCTTTTGTGGTGGTAGGTGAAGCTACTGAAGAGAAACGTTTAATTTTGAGACAAGCACAAACGACACAAAATCCGATTGATATGCCGTTAAGTTTATTATTAGGCAAGCCGCCTAAAACGATTAAAGACGTGCAATCTTTGCCGGGTGCGAAAACAGTTTGGGATTATCAAAGTATTGATTTAAGTGAAGCCATTACGCGGGTATTGCAAACTCCAACGGTGGCGGATAAAAGTTTTTTGATTAATATTGGTGATCGAAGTGTGGGTGGGCTGACGGCTCGTGATCAGATGGTGGGCCCTTGGCAGGTGCCGGTTGCGGATGTGGCGGTGACCTCAACTGGGTTTACAGGCTACACCGGTGAGGCGATGGCCATTGGTGAGCGTCCAGTTTTGGCCATGATGAATCCTGAGGCTGCAGCACGTGTGACGATTGCTGAAGCCATTACCAATATCTCTGCAAGTTACATTGATCATTTGTCTGATATTAAGCTCTCTGCAAACTGGATGGCCGCCTGTGGTCATGAGGGTGAGGATGCCAAGCTTTATGAGATGGTCAAAACGACGGGCATGGAATTTTGTCCTGAGTTAGATTTGACGATTCCCGTGGGTAAAGATTCTTTGTCGATGAAAACAAAATGGCAGGATACGGATGCAGGTACCGACTCAGAAAAGTCAGTCACCTCTCCTGTGTCATTGGTGGTAACTGCTTTTGCACCAGTATTGGATGTACGTAAAACGCTTACACCGAGATTGCAGCTTGATCGTGAAGCTACGGATTTAATTCTGATTGATTTGGGGCAAGTTTATGGTGAGCTCGGTGAGGAAACGCCAGATATTGATGCCAAGACTTTGAAAAATTTCTTTATGTTTATTCATGACTTAAATAAAAATAATAAAATTTTAGCCTATCACGATCGTTCTGATGGTGGGTTATTAACGACACTTTCTGAAATGATGTTTGCCTCACATTGTGGGCTAGATGTTCATTTGGATAGTTTGGGTGAAAACCCTATTGCCGCTCTTTTTAATGAAGAGCTGGGTGTGGTCATTCAAGTGCCAAATGTGGACTGTGGCGATATCTTGTCCATGGCAGAAGTGCTTGAGTTGGATGCCTTTGTAATAGGAGAACCTGCAGCACACCATGAGCTGCATATTCAACATGATATTGATGACTTATATATTGGTAAGCGCATTGATTTACATCGTTTGTGGTCCAGAATAAGTTTTGAAATGCAGTCTTTACGCGACCATGCAGGGTGCGCTAAAGAAGAATATGATCAGGTTTTGGTAGAAGAGGATGACGGTTTATTTGCAAAAACCAGTTTTGATATTTCTGAGCAGATTTCGGCACCTTATTTGGATTTAGAAGACCAGCCTAGGGTCGCAATACTAAGAGACCAGGGCGTGAATGGTCATATGGAAATGGCGGTAGCATTTGGCCTTAACGGGTTTGAAGTTATTGATGTGCATATGTCAGACTTGCAAAGTGGTAGGTTTAATCTGAAAGATTTTAAGGGTCTTGCTGTATGCGGTGGCTTTTCTTATGGGGATGTTCTCGGTGCTGGGGGCGGTTGGGCAAAATCTATTTTATTTAATCCAATGTTAAAGGATCAGTTCTCAGAGTTTTTCCATCGTCCTGATACGTTTACTTTAGGCGTATGTAATGGTTGTCAGATGCTGTCACAATTAAAAGACCTTATTCCGGGTGCCACACATTTCCCGCGCTTTGTTCGTAACTTGTCTGAACAGTTTGAGGCACGTTTTAGTATGGTGGAGGTGGTAGAGTCTCCTTCAATCTTGCTAAAAGGGATGTCGGGGACGCAAATCCCTGTGGTGGTTTCTCATGGTGAGGGTCGTGTGAAATATCATGAGCAAGAAGATGCAAATCGTTTGTTAGGTAAAGGTCAGCTAGCTTTGCGTTATATTGATCATGAAGGAAATCCTGCGGAAACTTACCCCTTAAACCCCAATGGTTCTGCTGATGGGCGAACAGGGTTTTGTTCAGAAGATGGTCGTGTGACAATTATGATGCCGCATCCTGAGCGCGTGTTCCGAGTCTCTCAGATGTCTTGGTATCCAATTGGTTGGGAAAAGCATGAGTTTTCACCTTGGATGAGAATGTTTGCCAATGCAAGAGTGTGGGTTGGGTAAAACTCTATAGGTCAAAATAATATTATTATACCCGCGCGGGCAGGTATCCAGATCTTTGGCTTAAGAGGTGACTTAAGAGGGAAATAACTTCGTGATGATAATAAAACGATATCGTCTTCCCGCGACTTGATCACGGGATCCATTTTAGATGAAATTAGAACGTCCACCATTCCAAAAAGTTGAGTTTCAGGGTCATCCCTTTATAATTAAGCGAGACGACCTTTTAGGACCAGTTTTATCGGGTAACAAAGCCCGAAAACTTTTTTATTTCACAGAAAATGAATTTCCTAATATTCAAAAGATTGTCTCCTTTGGTGGTAATCAATCTAACTTCATGTTGGCTTTATCACAATTA
>CAXBFV010000036.1:0-7629 GCA_963974985.1 uncultured Gammaproteobacteria bacterium
TTTAAATCGTCCTAACCGCTCAGCAGATAAATGGATATGCCCTAAATGCCAAGAAAAATTGGAAGAGCAATTTGATATTTGTTGGTCTTGTGGTGCCACTCGAGAACCTTAACTCTAATATATTTAAAAGAATTTATTTAAGTATTTCTGAATTTGGTCAATCTCTTATGGTGAAATCAGCGAATCGCCATATCATTTATAATACATTTTTTTCTAAAATAGAAAGTATATAAAAATATTTTGAGTACCAATATTTTGATTAATAAGAATTTTTTCATAAAAGCAAGTGTTGTTGCTGTAAGTTGTATTTTCTTAACGGGCTGCCCGGATAAAGGCTCACCTTCAAATTCAACAACAAATTCAACAACAAATTCAACAACAAATTCAACAACGCCGCCTTCGTTGTCATTACTGGCTTCACCGCAGGCAAGTGTAATCATAGGGTTTGGAACAAATATTAGTGTCCAGTTAGTGGCACTGCCAAATTTGAGCAGTGTAGAAGGAGAACAAAGTAGAGCCAAGCAGGTTGCTATCAATAACATCATCATAAAATCTTCAGGTGATCATCATAGTGCTGGGGTGACAAATAAAGAAATCACCTTAAACCCTGAAACCCAACAATGTTCTGATGGTTTATCCTTATCTGAGGGTGAAAGTTGTGATTACGCAGCAGAAATCAGCAGTAAACTTGATACTTCTTTTACCGGTATTTTAGAGTTTGACACGAGTGCTGGTGTCGTTTCGACGCAGCCTTTCACAATCAAATTCAGTAACGCATTAGCACCCGCATTTAAATTAAATACGATTAATATTCAACAGACCTCAGTCTTTCCAGGCCAGGTTTTTTCAATTACGGTTGAAAACCCACAAGTAGCGGCTTTGGAGTACCTTCAAATAGATTTTCCAGCCTATATGAAGCCTTATATAACAGGTGATACACATATAGATGAGCTGAGTGGTGGTGGCGTAAATGAGCATCAATTTATTTTTCATGCTGGTGATTCAATAGAAGCAATTAACGCCTTGAAAAAATGGCAAATAGATAATGGTAGCTATGCTATCTCAGCCTCAACACTACCTCCCCAGCATGGTGTGCTTGCTATTTATCCTGAGAAGCTTGTGACACCTGACTCATTGTCACTATCAAGTGAAGCTGTTAATGAACCTCAATATCTTTCAATTATAAACACATCATCAAAAGCGGTTGATATTTCTTTATCTGTTGCAGACGGTGATGGAAAAGATGTTTCTGAATACTTTACCACCAAGGGCTGTCAGAGTATTGCTTCTATTGCTGATTGCGTGGCAGAGTTAAGGGTTAAGCCAACATTAGCCGGTACGCGTTATATCGATGGCGCATTTCAGTTTTTTAGTGGCACATTACAATTCTTAGCAGATGGCACTTTGGCAGGCTCAACTCCTTTATCAATAAACACCAAAACTAAGGTGTCTTTAACTGATGGTATTTTGAAGTCAGGTTATACAGGAAGTGTTTTAACAATTAAAAATATAGGAAAGAGTGACTGGATTGTTCCAGGTAAATTCAGCTATAGCTTATTCAATACTGCAGACGAAAACCTTTTAGCTTCTGGCAGTTATACAAATGGCGTTTTTAATTATACAAATGATAATTTAAAATTACGCCCATCATCAGCGGGATCAACTTGTTTTTCCGAAGACTCAAGTTTAAAAATTCTATCTCCAGGAGATACGTGTAGCATTAAGGTTGATCCTCAGATTAATTCAGCGCTTAACGATAAGGCCTTGTCATTAGAGATAGCGAATACTAATGCTGATACTCAATTATTGTTACCTGAGGTTACGGCTAATGACATTGTTGTTGAAAATGCATTGAATCCTTTAGCTATACGGAAAGGCCAAGATGCTTATTTGGATTTCAAGTTATTAAGATCTTCCATTAATAAAAATTCTTCTCTCAAAGGGATAAGCTTCAATGGTAGTAATGTTCAGGGAGAAATTTTATCCAATAGCACTTGCTCTATCGATGGCATTATTCCTGAAGAGAGTTGCACTTTAAAAATTAAAATTCCAACTGGGAATTTAACAGGTATTACGCTTATTAATGATTTTAAAGTAATATACTCAGTGGGCTCTGATCAAAGTAGTCCATTAAGTTTAAAGATTATTGATCCAGAAATTTCGAGTGAACAAGATAAGGCTGAGTTAGTTATTTTAGATGGGGCTAAGAAAGTTTTAAATGAGCACGGGCTTGAACTGGATGTTGTAAATCCATCAAATGAGCAAGTGCTTTCAAATTTAAAAATAAATTTAGGGACTGCCTTAACGGATAGTCTAATAGAAAACTGTATTCCTTCTGAGTTGCTTACTTTATTGCCAGGAGAAGTAAAGCATTTTTCTTGCCTGTCTAAATTATCAGGCCAAGCTTGGTATGATGAAATTAAAAAAATTCAGGATGGGGTAGGCTTTGAAGATAGTATTTCAATTGATGCTTCAAATGCTCTGACGGCAGTTAAAGGCACACCAGAAATAGATGCATTTCCTCGCTTAGAGTATCAAAATGAGGCTGCGAGTAGTTTATTTTTCAATAACCCAGGAACAAAAGATATTATCTTGAAGAATGTCAGTACGAATCCTTTTATTATTGATTCAATAAATGCTGCAGGCCTAGCGGATACAGATATCACAGTATTACCATCCGGACCGAATGTACCTACTTTTTGTGCTGAATCTGGAGTGGTTCCGGCTAATGGTGTTTGCGTTATAAGAATCAATGCTGGGCCTGGAGCATTTGCGAAAACAGAAGATCATAATATATTGGTTTCAGTCCATCAGCAGGAAGCAACAGGTATATCTAGCGTGCTTAAATTAGATATTGGTGCTGAAGTTTTTAATGATAAAATAAGCTATCAACCAAAAAATCAAAAACTTTATGTTCCAAACTCTGGAAATGAAACTTATAACTTAGCATTAAAAAATAATGATATTAATGCTTCTTGGCAGCCATCACCTAATCTTGTTGACTATAAGTTTTTAACCTTCCCGGGTGAAGCCCCTGTTACCGGTGTTGAGGTTGTAGCTCCAGTTGGAGTGGATGTGACGAGTTGTTTGGCGGGAGATGCTGTACCTGCTCTTTCAGAGTGCTATATCGGACTTAAAGTTGATGCGGGAGTTGATGCTTCAGGTGAATACGATTTACATATTTTCAATGGGAATTTAAGTGCGGTTAATGGGCTAAATGTTGGGCCAACTGATTTGGTGGGTATTGGGCAGACAGCTATAAATGTCCTAGACTCAGAGGATGCTGCTTCTATTGAGTTGACTCAAGAAGGGCAATACCATTTTTCATTTACACCTCCAGGATCTGGCCCTCAAACAACCTATACTGTTACGACTACACCCGTAGATGCTTTTGATTTTACAAGCGGGAATTCAGTTTCAGTGAGTGGTGGGGATAATGCTGTAGAAATGCCATTTATTGTTAAGTCTGACACGCCTTCTGGTGATATTGCAATTCATATTGATGTTTCAGGAGGAATTCCTTTAAACACGCCTGATTTTAATGTCACTATACAAGGAAATGCTTGGGAGCAGTTATCTGTAGGTGGTGATTTTGCTTGTGGATTAACCCCATCAGGTGAAGTTTATTGTTGGGGTTGGAATTTTCTAGGTCAGCTGGGAAATGGTAACAACAATAATAGCAATGTACCGGTTAAGGTTCTTTTTCCTGGTAATACCATAATCAAGAGTGTTGAAGCAGGCTATAGGCACGCTTGTGCTGTTACGACTGATGGAAAGCTTTACTGTTGGGGTTCGAATGGTTTTTATGGCACATTGGGTTTTGGGTATAATAATGGAAGTTCAAATCGACCAGGGCTTGTAAATAATGGATTGAACTTACAAGGCCAGTTTAAGTCTGTGAGCATTGGTCTTGCGCATAGTTGCGCTTTGACGAATGATGGTAAAGCTTATTGCTGGGGAGCTAATGAATACAATGGCCAATTGGGCAATGGTAATACTACAAACCAATGGAAACCTGTAGCTGTATCTGGAGGGTTACTCTTTAAATCTCTAAGTTTAGGTCAGAATCAAACTTGTGGACTATCCGCAGTTGGTGAAGCTTATTGTTGGGGTGGTAACCGCGATGCTCAGCTTGGTTTAGGTAATCGTAGTGCCTACTCAACACCTCAAAAAATAGCGAGTTTGGGTGGTGACATTGTAAGTGTCTCTGCGGGGCAATATCATGGCTGTGCATTAAAAGAAAATGGAGAGTCTTACTGTTGGGGTTGGGGTGGGCTTGGCCAATTAGGTGTTGGTAATGAAGCAACTTATGCTGCACCTCAAAAAATAAATGCTTCATCGTTTGATAATGAAGATGTAATTTTCTTAAAGGCTACCTATAGCAATAGTTGTGCTATTAATTCAAATGATCAAGCTTATTGTTGGGGAAATAATAATAATTATCAGTTGGCGAATAATACAAACGCAAAAGCCAATACACCTTTATTAATCTCTTCTCAGAAAACCAATAATGAAAAAATAACTTATCTTGATGCGGGAAATAATTCTGTTTGTGCGTTAACAGAGAAGGGAAGTATTTACTGCTGGGGTGGAAATGTGTATGGGCAATTAGGAGATGGTTCAAATGCTCAGACAAGTACTCCGGTTGAAGTTGTTCGTCCCTAGTTCAATAGAAAGGCGTAATATTAAATATGCAAAGGGCTCTTCAAGCTTTTTCTAGCGCCTGAGCCAAATCATTAATCACATCTTCTGGGTGTTCACCACCGACACAAAGTCGAATTAAATTATTAGGAATGCCTGCAAGGTCTCGTCCTGCTTCACCTTGTTGTTGGTGGGTTGAGATAGCGGGGATGGTCGCTACTGATTTAATGCGGCCGAGGTCTGTTGCTCTAAAGATCAGTTTAAATGCACTGAGTACTTTTTTAGCTGCTTCTGCACCACCTTTAACTGTAAAAGAAACTAAGTGTCCATAATGTTGAGTTTCAGAATCAACGAGTTTGAATAAAGATTTAGCAAGTTGATGCTGAGGGTGCGTTTTGCTACCTGGGTAATAAACCTTATCAATATTTGGGTGACCCTCCAGAAAGTTGATCACTCGTTCAGTATTTCCAGACAGTTCTTTGACGCGTGTCCGTAAAGTTCGCAGCTCTGATAAAATTAAGAATGATTGCATGGGTGAAAGGCAAGCACCATTATCACGATTAGGTAATAATTTTAAATAGGTCGCAAAATCCTTTTTCATGTCATCATCTAGAAAATGACCTGCAATATTATTTTTTGAAATAATCGCACCGCCAATCGCAAATCCAGAAGCCGCGATGGTTTTTGAAAGCGAATGAATCACAATATCCGCACCAAACTCAATAGGTCTTAACAGTGCAGGTGTGGCAATGGTGGAATCTACAACTAATAGAATGTCATACTTGTGTGCGAGCTCTGAAAGGGCTTGAATATCACATAAGGCCAATCCAGGGTTAGAAGGTGTTTCAAGGTATATAAAATGGGTGTTGCTATCTATCTGAGCTTCCCAATCTTGGATGGGAGCTGAAGGATAAACCCAGCGTACCTCATGGTTTTTATGTTGTTGGCGGACTGAGAATTGTTGGAAGCTGCCACCATAAACTTGAGAGGAAGAAATGAAATTAGCATTGGGATTTTCTGCAAGCAATGCATCCGCAACGGTCGCGATCGCCGACATGCCAGAAGAGGTGATGCAGCAGCTGGTCTCGTGTCCAGTCTGATATCCTTCAAGTAGCGCAAGCGTTGATTCTAAAAAGTAAAAAGAAGGATTGTGAATACGTGTATAAGACCAGCTTGGTATTTCATAGGCAAGGGCTGTTTCCATTTCATCAGCATCCCTAAAAACTTGAGCCGTTGACATATAAACAGGTTCAATGATGGAACCATTATGCCGCATAGCTTCTTCAAGGTCATAAACCCCATGGGTGGCAATGGTATCAAACTTTTTCTGCTTGATTGAATTTTTAGCTTTTTCTTTGCTCTGGGAAATGGTTTCAGCTTCCTGTTTATAGAAATCAATTTTTGAGGACATGAGAGAGATATTGCCGTAATAAAAACGTACTTAAAAAATAGATGATGAAGTCCGTATTTTCCAGAGAGAAGCTATGAAATGAAATGCTTCTGATGGTGTGCTTATGCTAAGATTATATCATCTTAATCTAAGTGTGATTTATGGATGTCCGTAAAAGAAAAACAAGATGAACTGGTAGAAAATTTTAGTTTCTTTGATGAATGGGAAGATAAATATTCATTTCTAATCGGCATGGCTAAATCACTGCCGCCATATCCTGATACAAAAAAAGATGATGCGCATTTTGTAAAAGGTTGTCAGTCTCAGGTTTGGTTTGATGCTGAGCATAAAGAAGGGTGCTTGTACTTTGTAGGTACCAGTGACGCTATGATTGTTTCAGGTCTGATTGGCATGCTGGTTGAAGTGTATAGTGGTCAAAAAGCTGACGACATTGCGAACTCAGATACCGACTTCTTAAAAGAAATTGGATTAGATAGTCACCTAAGTGCGACACGAAATAATGGCTTGCATGCGATGGTTCAAAATATTTATGCCACCGCACAACGTTACGCAGCATAACCTACGGTGTCCTCCCTGCACGATTTAAAGATACTGGTAACCAGGCCTAAGTTAATGGCGGAAGATTTGGCTTTTGATTTAGAAAAAGCAGGTGCTCAAACGGCTATTTGGTCATGTATCGAAGTGGAGGCGGAAAATTTCTCACATTGCCTGCAATATCTCAAGCAAGACGTGCATTGTGTTTTCATTAGTCAAAATGCCGTGCGCTTTGCCTTAGAAAATGAGGCTTGTTTTGAGCAGCTTAAGAAGATGCAATCTTTCTATGCGATAGGCCAAGCCACAGCAAAGCTTTTACAAGAAGCTTTAGGCAAAGAAGTTATTTATCCAGATTATGCCTCCTCTGAGGCTTTGCTTGATTTAGAAAATTTACAGAATACAAAGAATAAAAAATTTGTCATTTTCCGAGGCGGTGAAGGTCGAGAGCTTATTAAAGAAACATTGGAAGAAAGAGGCGCTTTGTTAAACTATATTGAATGTTATTCAAGAAAAAGGCCTTCTGTAGAAAGCACGGCATTAATTACGCAACAATTTCAAAGTAGTGAAACTTATGATTGGATTATTTTCACAAGTTTTCAGGCATTGCAAAATGCATGGTCTGCTTTAGATGACCCGAGTGTATTATTAAAAAGCAAAATTACAGTAACCAATGATCGAATGTTAGCATGGGCGCAAGATAAAGGGTTTCAGTCTATACTGAGATTAAATAATATGAGCAATCATGGAATTTTAGAAAGGTTAGCAAAAGGGTGTGATAATGACTGAAGAAAATAAAATTGAAGAGAGCGAAGTTGAAACGAACGAAAATATTAAAAACTCTGATGGGAATAACAGCGTACCAAAAAATGTAAAAGTTAAGAAAGACAAAAAAAATAAAAAAAGTCGTTCAGGTGTGGGCATTGTAGGGGTGCTCAGCATATTAGCGATTGCGATGTCGGGTTATACGTTTTATCAACTCAAACAAGCACCTTTAAATTCAATGCTGCAAAATGATCAATCCTTGCAACAAACAGATCGTAAGC
>CAXBFV010000037.1:0-7623 GCA_963974985.1 uncultured Gammaproteobacteria bacterium
GGCGTACTATGGTTAATGACATTGGCAGTTTGCAAGCTGCTTGCCCATAACTGACCGCTTATTAAGACACTGCATAATAAAAATACTATTTTTGTTTTATGCATAAATTCACCAGGACCCGTGGTTAGCATCTCACCACTAAAGTAGCGAGGATATTTCATTACTTAATTTTTTCTTCATCAGTCTTTTACATCACTTTCTTTCTTTGCTTCTCTATCTTCAACTATTACGGATTTTATATTCATAAATTCATGAATGCCTTCGCGAGAGCACTCTCGGCCAAACCCAGATGCTTTAGTTCCACCAAAAGGAATCCTAGGATCAGAAATGACCATTTTGTTTACACTGCAAAGACCAGATATGATCTTATTTCGTGCAATTTCTTCACCTCTTTTAATATCTTTTGTGAAAACAGCGGCCCCCAATCCAAACCTTGTGGCATTTGCGATCTCTATAGCATCAGCTTCATCTTTTGCTTTAATGATAGAAACAACAGGTCCAAATAACTCTTGATTATAGGCTGGCATCCCTTTTGATACATTTAAAAGTAAAGTTGGCTCATAGTAATATCCAGTACCAGTCTTAATTTTCCCACCCATCTCACAATGCGCGCCTTTTTCTATACTTTTTTGTACATGCTCATCTAGCTCTTTTCTCAAATCATCTCTTGCTAAAGGTCCTAAATTGGTTGTACTCAGCTTAGGGTCACCGCAGCGATAAGCATTCATTTTATTTTTAATAGATGCGATAAATTCATCATATATTTCTGGCACCACAATCAAACGTTTTGCTGAAATACAAACTTGGCCCGCATTCAATAAACGTGATTGCACACATTCTTCTGCCGCAAGATTAATGTCTGCATCGTGCAATATAAGATACGGATCACTTCCACCCAGCTCCAATGCCACTTTTTTAAGTGCCTTACCTGCAATAGCCGCTACAGATCTTCCAGCCCTCTCACTTCCTGTTAAAGTAACACCTTTTATAGCCGTATGATTTATAACTGTTTCGACAAGGTCAATACCTATAATCAAAGCTCTAAATAAATTTTCTGGAAATCCCGCCTCTATAAAAATTTTCTCCAATGCAAGCGCCGACCCAGTTGAATTAGGCGCATGCTTTAAAATAACCGCATTGCCGCCCATAAGATTTGGCACAACAAATCTTATCACTTGCCAAAAAGGGAAATTCCAAGGCATGATTGCAAAAATAATACCAGAAGGTCTAAAATAACGATAACTTTTTGAACTTTCCGTCTCAATCAATTGAGGTGCAAGATAACCTTTTGATTTTTCAGCATAATGTCGACATAAAACAGCGCATTTATTGACTTCTGCAATAGCCTGAGTAATAGGTTTCCCCATTTCATCGGTGATGATTTCAGCAAATTCTTTGCATCGTTTTTCAAGAATATCTGCAACATTAAGCATTAGGATTCTGCGTTGATTTATTGACACATTTTCCCAGTTCTTCTGTGAATTATTCATCTCTTCAATAACATTCTCAACCTGTATCTTGTCCATTATTTCGTATGATCCAACGATACTTTCTGTTGCTGGGTTTATTACATTGATCATTGGCATTTAAGTCTCTCCTATTAAATGAATTAAATTTTATTATGACGGGATAAAACGCTTCATCATTGGGTTTATCAGCAATAGCAAGATAATAATGACAACCATTATCGATACCAGCACCCATAATCCATAACTGTAAAGACTAAACATTTTAGTTAAGCCAATCTCAGCCTCAGGTAATTTCAGTGCACTTGAAAGCTCTCCAGCTAACTTTCCTCCAATCCCCATCGAAATGAGCCACATCCCCATATATAAGCCCCTAAAATTACTGGGTGCTAGTTTTAAAGACGCTGATAAACCTACTGGAGAGAGCGAGAGGTCTGATACTGCGACCAGCAAACAAAACAAAACAATAACGTACCCAGGCATAAGCGCCACATGGGTTGACAACGATACCGAGCTTGCTAGCAGCACATAAGCTGCACACATAAACATCAAACCAATTGTGAACTTAGTGAAATCATGCACTGGCTTATTGGCCTTTACTCTACTGGTCCAGATTTTTCCAATAAAGACACCTAACAGAATTGCGCCAATATTTTCAAACATAAAAAAAGAGGGTGTTGGTATATAAAAACCAAATATATGATGGTCAACAATATTAGAAACTAGCAATGTCAGATATATATACATCTGATTAAACATTGTCCAAAAAACAACCGAAGTTATTAATAATATCAAAAAGGCCATTATCTCTAGCCTCTTAGAATGATAGCGCTTCATATGGACGAGTAAAACAAACACTAATGCCACCGAAATAACAATAAATAACAAGTTCGATAGATAGCTATAATAGAAGATATAATAACAAAGAATAATGCATAATCCGGTAACTACTATCGCATAGAAATAGCACCGTAGACGAATCTTGTTTTTATCTTTTTCAAAGTCTAACTTATAGAATATAACCCCAATAAGTAATGTGGAAAATGCGATTGCTGCACCTAATGATGCAGTAAAAAATGGTATTCTCCAACCGAACCAAAGCTGCCCAAAACCTGAAAACAAAACACCAAATAAAGCACCAACATTAATTCCAACATAAAACACTGCATAGGACATATCCCTTTTAGAACTTTTCGGTCCATAAAAGTAACCTAAAAATGCTGCAACATTAGACTTTACTAGCCCTGTCCCAACGGCGATAAACGATAATGATATAAATAATAAATAAATCTTGGCACCTGCTGTAGACCCAAGCATCATAAAACCAGCAAATAGAAAGAGCTCTCCAAGAAGTACACTTCGGAAATGCCCAAGAAATCTATCTGCTACAATGCCACCAACAATACTAGTCGTATAAACAAGCCCAATAAATGTCCCTGTAAGACCATAACCTCTAGAAGCCCCAAGGTCTAAATACCGAACTAGATAAAGAAGCAGCATACCTTGGAGTAAATAGAACCCATAACGCTCCCAAAGCTCCGTCATAAAACAAATAATAAGCGCAATACTTTGTTGTGACTTCATCGTTGTAACCGCCATACAATTTAATATTTTAGGTTATGTGACCAGAGTTAATGATATTTCACTCAACCAGCTATGCTAAAAAGAATAGAATATTACTGAATAGTACAGACTTGAAATGCCTTTTCAATCTGACTAAATGCTCTTTGTAACTCTTCATTTGAAATAACTAATGGCATCAAAGTTCTAAGCACATTTCCTTTGGCTCCCGAAGACATTAAAATAACACCGTTAGAAAGTGATGCTGAAATGATCGATTTTAACATTAAGGCATCAGGTTCGCCTTTTTTATTGATAAATTCGACACCAATCATCGCACCTAAGCCACGAATATCAGAAATGCATTGATATTCTTCTTTCATCCGCTTAAAAAACTGCTTTGTTGCATTACCAATCTCCATCGCCCTATCGGCAAGATTTTGATCCTCATAAATTTTAATCGTTGCCAAAGCTGATACGCAACTCAGTGGATTACCACAAAAAGTTCCACCAAGCCCACCCACATGAGATGTCGACATTACCTCTCTTTTACCTACAATTGCACTTAGTGGTAAACCGGACGCAATAGATTTTCCCAATACAATAATATCAGGGGCAACTTCGTAATGCTCCATCGCAAACATTTTACCCGTACGGCAAAATCCAGTTTGCACTTCATCTGCAATCATAATTATGCCTTTTTGATTACATAACGATCTTAACTGACGAACGAACTCGTAAGGCATTGGCGTAAAGCCGCCTTCTCCAAGCTCGGGCTCAAATATAATTGCACTTACATTCTCTGCTGCAACAACATTCGTAAAAATTTGTTCCCAATATTGATTAAAATCTCCAATATCATTAACACCAGGATGCGCAACCCGATAAACTTCTGGTGCAAAGGGCCCATAACCAAGCTTATAAGGATTTACCTTACTTGTTAAGGTCATCGTTAATAACGTACGACCATGATATCCACCATCAAAACATATAACACCTGATCGCTTGGTTGCATATTTAGCTACTTTAATGGCATTCTCAACAGCTTCAGCACCAGAATTAAATAAAATAGCCTGTTTATCATAATTCCCTGGTGTTATATCACAAAGTTTTTCTGCCACCTCAATATATGGCAGATAATTTAAGATATTAAATCCTGGATGAATATAATGTTCTAATTGTTCTTTAATTGCTTCGACAACTTCATCAGGGTTGTGCCCTGCATTCACACAACCTATTCCACCAACAAAATCTATATACTCACTACCTTCAACATCCCAAACTTTTGCACCTTTGGCTTTTTTAATCGCAATTTCAGTTAACTGGAAAACCGCTTTTGCAATATATTTCACCCTGCTGTTTTGTTGCTCTTGGCTTGATTTGATCATTTTTTGTGGCCTCTTATATGCTCACCCTTAATCTCTTAATCTATTAAGTAGTTTCCGCAAAGTAAAAGCATCCGTAGTTCTACTCATATTTAAAGGTTATTAATGCAATTATAAATCCATGTGTTCATGCATTCTTTAAAAAATAAAAGCACGAAACTAAAGCAAAATAAAATATGAGTCTCGATAATGATTCTTTATGGAAAATATTGGATCCGCCCATATCTTATTTAACTGCAATCAATATTATATAAATTTAATTCTTACAATCTGGTCGAGGAATAAAAGTCCCATAAGTAGATTTCAACCCTCATGTGGAAGATTTAAAAATTAAGCTTAAAACGTAACAAGAATCATTCGCATTTACATTTACAATCTTATTTTGACACTTTAAACTCTCGTTCACGACTACCATATCCATGGTTACTGCATTATGTTTAGCGCAAGAAGTGTTTTTGAAATTAAAGGATTTTCACCCGACTGTCCTTTGAGTTACACACAAAAACTCATGTCGATGGGTTTTATCCCAGGTACTCATTTTCAGATTCTAAAAATTGCACCACTCGGTGACCCTTATCAGATAGAAATTCGAGGTTACTCAATTTATATGCGTCAGTCTGAGCTGAACTTAATTGAGGTGATTAAAATATGAAAATCAGTCTTATTGGCAATCCAAACTGTGGCAAGACGACGCTTTTTAATGCCTTAACGGGCGCGCGGCAAAAGGTAGGGAATTGGGCGGGGGTCACTGTAGATAAAAAGTCTGGCAGTTTCACGCACGGCGATCATGAGATAGAGGTCGTCGACTTGCCGGGTCTTTATTCATTAATTTCTTCTGATGAGCATGCGTTAGATGAGCAAATTGCTTGTCAGCATATTCTTCACGAACAACCTGATGTTGTGGTCAATGTCATTGATGCTTCAAACTTTGAGCGGAATTTGTTTCTAACGCTTCAGCTTATTGAGATGAAAATTCCCATGATTATTGTGGTCAATATGACCGACGTTGCTCAAAAGCGTGGGTTTATAATACATTTTGATCAGCTTGAAAAAATGTTTGGTGTACCTATTATCCCGATGATAGGTCGTAAAAATATAGGGATTAATGCATTGAAAGATGCACTTATTTTACCTCATGCTATCGCGTCTTTCACGCCATTTAAGTATTACCCGGAACAACCCATAGCAGAAGCGAAAGCAATACTAACAAAGCAAAATGCTTGCCCTGAAAATATTGATCTAGAGTGGCTGGCCTTACGTTTACTTAAACAAGATCGTTTTGCCGAAAGCCTCGTTGTCGATGAAATCAAAAATAAAATTTATGATGATATTATTCAATCAAACCCACAGTTAAATATTGATATACCATCGGGTCGTTATAAAGCCATTGCAAAAATAACGGACGAGACCTGTGAACAAAAAAAAGTAACCCGTCACCGCCTGACTGAAAGAATTGATTCAGTGTGTATGCATAAATATTTGGGTTTACCTATATTCCTATTTATTATGTATTTAATGTTTGAGTTTTCGATTACGTTGGGCGGCGCCTTTCAACCGCTTTTTGATAATGCCTCGCGGGTTATTTTTATTGAGGGTAGCGCACATCTTGGTGCTGTGATGGGTTTACCTGTATGGGTTACCGCTATTTTCTCAGAAGGCATTGGGCTGGGTATCAATACGGTACTTACCTTTATTCCACAAATTGGCTGTCTCTTTTTGTTTTTATCGCTATTAGAAGATTCTGGTTATATGGCGCGTGCAGCCTTTGTGATGGATCGCATTATGAGAATGATTGGGTTGCCTGGAAAATCTTTTGTGCCGCTGATTGTAGGATTTGGCTGTAATGTGCCTGCTGTCATGGCGACCCGCACACTAGAAAATAGGCGAGATCGTCTGCTGACTATTATGATGTCGCCTTTCATCTCATGCGGTGCGCGTTTGGCAATTTTTGCAGTTTTTGCGGCTGCTTTTTTTCAACAAGGTGGTGCGATGGTTGTTTTTCTGCTTTATATTCTTGGGATTGTTGGGGCAATTTTGACGGGTCTTGCTGTTAAAAACACTTTGCTTAAAGGAGACAATACGCCTTTTATCATGGAAATCCCAGTTTACCATCTTCCAAATATGAAGACTATTTTGATCCATACCTGGGGCCGCTTAAAACGCTTCTTGTTTCGTGCGGGTAAAGTCATTGTGCCTATATGTTTATTAATTGGTGCCTTAAACTCTATTCAACCTAATGGACAAGTGGTCGTGAATGGTTCAAAGAATTCAATCCTTTCAAAAATAGGCAAAACAATCACGCCCGTTTTTACACCTATGGGCATCCAGCAGGAAAATTGGCCGGCAACCGTCGGATTAGTAACCGGTGTACTTGCAAAAGAAGTGGTAGTCGGCACGTTGAATACGCTTTATACACAAGAAAAATCCCAGTCAAAAGCATCTAAAGAAGGTTCATATAATTTTTGGGAAGGTTTAAAAGATTCTGTCACTGATACTGTTAATGGTTTCAAAGCCATGACCTGGGAAAGTTTTGCAAATCCATTTACGGCCAATGAGGCAGATGGGCATATGAAGCAAACCGCTATGGGTTCTATGGTCTCACTATTTGGTTCAACGGCCGCAGCTTTCGCTTATTTACTTTTTGTACTGCTTTATATTCCCTGTATTGCAACCATTAGCGTCATGAGCCGCGAAGCCGGTCAAGGCTGGGCTTGGTTATCCGTATTTTGGAGTACGGCTTTAGCTTACTGTTCTGCTGTTGTTGTCTATCAAGCGACACAAATTTTCAGAGCACCAGTGACTGCAAGCATATCAATTCTCAGTGCAATTGGATTTATGGCTTTGGTGGTTTACGGCATGCATTATTTTGCAGATAGAATGAAATTTAAACCTCAGCTTAAAGGCTCTTGTGGTGGCTGCGGGCCATCCGCTAGTACAACATAGAGATTGACCTTACCCAGTACAGTGCGCTTTTAACTAATTTCCATTCAACCTGATTTGGTCTTTTATAGTCAAGAGTTGAATGCCTTCTTTTTATATTATAATAAACCCGTAGTTTTACGTTTAAATTGATTTGTGTAAAGACTGATAATGTAAATTACTGAAATTACAGTGAGACGGAAAAATATGAATGTTTTAAAGCCCTGTAAGCGTAAAGTGACCTTACCCACTTTTAACGGACACAAAACATAAATAGTCCTTAGGAGAAAATC
>CAXBFV010000038.1:0-7587 GCA_963974985.1 uncultured Gammaproteobacteria bacterium
GGTGATTCACCCATATCGTCAAACGCAGATATTTTAACCGGTGAAACAGTCATGCCTGAAACACTTGATTCAAATGCGACATTGTCACCCTATTATATGACTTATAAGTTTATGGCCTTACGGGGGCCTTATCAGACGTACTATCAAAATTGCTCTGAAAGGTATGAAAAGAAACTTAACTCAAAAGGTGGAAACTCAAAAGCAGCAAGCGCTGCCATTGCTGAAAACTGTACCTATACCAATATGCCACGAAAAGAAAATGGCAATATGTATACAGGTATTGGCCCTGTTGTTGTGAATGTATCTGGCTATGACCAATATGGGAATCCCGTATCATTTTCAACAAATTTTTCTGTGCAAATGTTACCGAGTCAGTTAAGTGTAGTCGTAGATAATAGTGGAGCTCAAAAATGAAATATCCTACAGGTTCAGTAATGATCAAAATTTTTATCGTGGTCGCTTGTATTGCGGGCATATTAAATGTGCAGTCTTATGCAACAGCAGGATTAACATTCACTTTGTGTAATGGAAATTCTACTTTAAATACAAAAGAAATGTACAATAATGGTAATGAGCAAGTCTGTTTTCAGCTCGAGGATAATGGGGAGCCCGTGACGTCTTTTTCTGGCTACGATTTAAAGTATACAATTCGAGGTGGTCAGTCATTATCAAACAGTACGACCGTTAATTTTAACACATTGACAGGTCCAGTTCGTACATCTGATAAATCTTCGGGGTTTGAAACATTAGGAGATAACGTTTCAGATTATGGGGCAGTAAAAAGAGTGAAGCAAACGGTAGATAATGGTATATTTTATTTAACCGCCAAGTTTCTTATTAATAATCTGATGATTTATAACGTTACGGTTTGTAAGGTCGGTGACGGTAATGGCTGTAGTTCAGTTAGATTGAATTTAAAACTTATTCCTGAGCCTATTTATCAAAGTTCGGATTTGGTATGGAATCCACCAACTCAAAACGTTGTATCACAAAGTAATGTGGTAACAAGTTTTAAGTTGGATGGTGTCGTAAATCAGCAAGTGGATAAACAAGTTAATCTCCAGCAGATGTCAGTATTTTTTAATGGGATAGAGGTATCAAGCCACTATATACCATACCAGACAGCCTATGTATCAGGTGAAGGGTATAAGCTACCGTGGTATACCAGCTCAGTTGGATTAGATCCCGCAAGCATACCGACACTCCAAGTTATTTCAATTCAGTCAAAAGGGGCTACATTTAGTTGTGCTAATAACCTACTTCTTTGTGCCGCTCCAATTACAGGAACGTGGCCAAGGAGCATGAGTGCGGGGACGGTTGGTCCAGCTCCAGTCGCGGACAATAATGCAACTTCCGGTTCTTATACATCAACATTAAATGTTCTTTACGCTAAGAATTATGAGAATGTAACACCTGATAAAATTATTTCACTGCAGTTTGTGGGTTTTGATCAGTATGGCAATAAAGTGAATGTCTTTGATGATTTTCAAGTATGTCGGGGTGTTGTAAATGATAGACGTGGAACCAAAACAGGGAGTTTAAGTGTGATTAGAAGTAGTGGCTTACTATCAGGAGCCTATAACCAATCAGGTACTCAGTGTTAGTTGGGGAAAATGGTTTTAACCTCTAGTCCTCCCTCAGATGCGTTAGAAAGCGTAATTTCTCCACCATGATAATGCACAATCTGCCCGACAATTGCGAGGCCAAGGCCAGCCCCTGTGCTGCTGGCTTTCTTGCCTTCCCTGGTGCGATAAAAAGGTTTCATAACATTCGCGAGTTCTTTTTCAGGAATGCCCGGACCATTGTCTTTGATCGTGATGGTGATCCTGTTTTTATCTATGGCTGAACTTACCCAGACCTTATCACCAAATTTAAAGGCATTATTGATGATGTTGGTAAAACATCGTTTAAGGCTTTGTTTAGCACCTAAGAACTCAAGCGGATCATCAAGACCTTCGAACATAATATTCTTACCCGTGTCTTCATATTCATAGCAACAGTTAAGTAAGATTGAGTTTAAATCTACCAAGGCTTTAGGTTCTTTATAGGTTGAGTCTTTGGAGAAATTAATAAGTTCGGTAATCATGCGCTCCATTTCTTTAAGGCTTTTGATAACACTTAGAGCAGTCTCATTATCTTCCAGATATTCAAGTTTTAGTTTAATGCGCAGAATAGGGGTGCGAAGATCATGGGAGATAGCCCCTAAAACTTGAGCGTTCCGTGTGACGAGGTCTTGTATGCGATGCTGCATACCTTTCAAAATCACAATGGTGTCATGCATGAGTGGTGAGACATGCAGCCCATCAATTTTGGTATACATATCTACACCCAATTCTTTGGCGGAACGTTTTATTTTTCTAAGTGATGAAAAGTAGAGATTTATCATGACAGCAGAAGAAATAACAAGGACTAGAATAAAGATCAAGGTCAGAAAGAGTAAAATATAGTAGTAATAGGTCCAACGAGCCCCTTCCTCATAATTTAGCCATTGGCCGCTGGGAAGCTGATAGGACATTTTAATCCATTTTCTGTGGTGTTGGTAATGTTGCTTAATTTGAGTAAATGAAGTGTGTTTTAAAAATTGGTGTTTGTGTTCCGGCGCTTTTGAAATACTTAAATGAATAATTTCATCGCCACTAATGATTTCATGATTAGAGAGTCGACTAAAAAAGGCATCCAAATAATGAGGATCAGTTTTAGTATATTTAACTAACATATAAAGCATTTTGTGGTCAGAATAAGAATGCTTTTTGTTGTCAGGGAATAAGCTAGATTTTTCAAGTGGCATGAGTGTGTAAATTGCCAGGAAGTACAGAAGCAAAATAAGAGAAAGAAAAATAGTTAAAAAGCGTTTGCTGACCCAATCAAAGAAGTTTCTGAGTATTATTGATTTAACGCTTTTTTTTGAAGGTGTTTGGGTCACCTCAAAGTCTCAAGTGAGGCATCAAAAGTATAGCCTACCCCTCGAATGGTTTTAATAATCTGAGGATTGTTAGGGTCTTCTTCAATAAACTTTCTAAGGCGTGCAATTTGCGCATCAACCGCTCGATCAAAAGACTCTATGCCTTCTGTTTTGGTTGCCTCTGATAGGTATTCGCGAGTTAGCGTGCGGTCATTTCCTTCAATAAGAAGCAGCAGAATGTCATAGACACCTTTAGTAATTGCAATATCAAGTCCTTTAGGGTTGGAGAGCGTTCTTTTTTTAGTATCCAAAACCCAGCCATTAAATTTATAAATGCAGGCGTCACGCTTATTTGAGTTTTCAGGTTTAGAAATGGAACCGGATTGATGTCTTCTGAGCACAACATTAATTCGAGCAGTGAGTGTGCGGAGATTAAAGGGCTTTTCAATATAATCATCTGCACCAAATTCAAGACCTAAAAGGTGGTCTTCTTCATTACCTTGAGCGGTCATTAAAATAATAGGAATATCATAATTCAAATTTGTTATTTCTTGGGAAAGGCGAACACCGTCCCCATCGGGTAAATTAACATCTAAGAGAATTAAATTATAATGAGCATCTACACTTTTAAGTCTACGCCATAAGTTTTCCGCATCAGCAACAGCAGTGACTGCGTAGCCCTGTCTTTGAAGCAGGTCCTTTAAGAGGTCTAATACTTCATAGTCATCATCAATAACCAGGATATGCTTTTTAGTTTTCATCGTTGGCATTCCTTTTTTTTAAAAATAGCTTTATAAACAATATAGCTCAAATTTAGCATAATGAGGGTAATGATGACGCGTAAAATATTGAGAATTTCCATATGGTTAAAGTAGATGGAGAGTAGAGAAATGGTAATGTTAGCAAAAGCCATTGCTAGCGCCCATAAAGATAGATAAAGACCCATTGTGATGCCTGAAAAACGGGTGCCAGCAGAAAATGATCCGTAAAAGAGTATAAGACTTAGCAGACCGAACCCAAAGCTTGAGAGAATGCCAAAGCTCCAAAAGTAAATACGCGTATTCGTTAACAATTCCCCGAGACAACCTAAGATTATCAATAAAGCGCCTATTATTAAAACATATCTCATTTCCTTGAAGTGCTTCTTAAGAAATATAAGTGTAAATGCACCAAGTAACATAACCGCATAGCTAATGGACATGAATAGATCGTAATCATTTTTGTGGTCGGATGTCAGTAAACTGGAGTGTTGGTGAGGACTTTCAATAAAAAGTGCATGAGCGAAGATGATGAGTCCCGCAAGTAGAAAAGTACTTTTAAATTTTGTTGAAACCATCAGGCGAGTAACTTGGCGAGAGAAGGGGTGATGCGTTATAGTTTTTGATTTATTCTCTGTCGGCGGTTTAAGATATAAAGTGAGTAATATAGAGGCGATGAGCACTGATATGATAAGTGTGTTGATTTCTAAATGAGAAAAATTCAATATGCCATAATCATGTATGATGATCCCGATAATAAAGAAAGCATGGGAACATAGCACTGCAAGCAGAACGTATATTAACCTAGTCTGACTGTTAGAGCTTATTCGGAACAGTGCTGCGTAAAGAATGGGTAAACTACACATGCCAAACCCAAATAAGAAGTGTGCGAGTACAATTTGCACTAAATTTTCATGTTGCATGGCAGGGTAAAGCAGCGTGCATGATAAAATAAGTAAAACGAGACAAATGAGTATCATTCTTTTATCACCAAACCGATCAGCACAATGACCAAATAATGCTGCAAAAATTAAAAAGCTTGGCGCAAGAATAATGAGAAATCCGCGACTAAATAAAATTCCGTCATTGAGATAATATTTGGATGACCCTAAAAAAAACCAGACAGTTTCTTCTATGAAGAATCCATATGTAATACTGCTTAACGTTAAAACAGTAAGAATAATGAGAGCAGTTATTTTAGAATTTTTAGGCACTTAAATTTTATTTCTATAAAAAATCGAATTTCCTTAAGTATAGTGGAAATTGTGAAACAATGGGATCTGTTGTTATTTTGATCAATAATCGAAAGGAGTTCTTGGGTCAGGCTAAAAATTCTGATATATTATTTTGCGATATTGAAGAACGTATCAACATTAAATACCAAGCTAAAGGTGATGTCACCGAGCAAAAGGAATTACCGCTTAAGCTATTAATGGTAGGAGACTATACATTAAGAGAAGATGCGGATGCCGTTGAAGATCGTAAGATCAATCGTATTAACAAAAATAACTTTAACGATGTCATGAAAGATTATAATTTGTCTTTAGATCTTTCGGTTCCAAATAAGTTAGATGACAAGGCTGCTTCTGAAAAAGAAGACATGGCCATGAATTTAAAATTTAAAGGCATGAAAGATTTTGATCCAGATGCAATTGTGGATCAAGTGCCTGAGATGCAAAAGTTAAAACAGTTACGTGAAGCGCTGGTGGCATTAAAAAGTCCTTTGGGAAATGTGCCTAAGTTTAGACGCAAACTACAATCACTGATCGAAGATAAAAATTCACGTGAAAGACTTTGCCAAGAGTTAGGTATAGATCTTAATGATGGTAACCAATAAGGGAGTATAAAGATGTCACAAGAAAAAGAATCAACAGGATCTTTGTTAGAAAGCTTATTAGAAGATATTACGGTTGCCGGTGAAACTGAGCAAAGAGATGAAACCAAAATTGGTTTAGCGGCTCTTTTAGGTGAAATTGTTAAACAGCAGGATGATGCTGAAAAAGTAGACCGTTCAATGGTCGATGGTTTAATTGCCCAGATCGATCAGAAGTTAAGTAAGCAAATGGACGAAGTGCTTCATCATGAAGACTTCCAAAAATTAGAGTCTGCTTGGAGAGGTTTGAAGTTTACAGTTGATCGTACAGATTTTCGTGAAAACACACGTATTGATATGATCAATATTTCAAAGCAAGATTTAACCGATGACTTTGAAGATGCCGCAGAGCTTTCAGAGTCTGGGTATTATAAAAAAGTATATACGCAAGAATACGGTCAGTTTGGTGGAGAACCTTATGCGTCTGTGATTTCAAATTATGATTTCTCTTATGCAACACCTGATGTGAAATTATTGCAAAATGCCGCAGCAGTGAGTGCTATTGCGCATGCACCTTTTATTGCCTCAGCATCGCCTAAGTTATTTGGCGTGGATAATGCCACTGAACTTTCAATGGTTAAAGATTTGGATGCGTTATTTGAGCAAAAAGTATATACCAAGTGGAATGCTTTTAGAGACAGCGAAGATTCAAAATATGTGGGATTAACCATGCCACAGTTCTTACTAAGAGAACCTTATGACCCGATTGAACGTCCGGTTAAAGTCTTTAATTATAAAGAAAAAGTATCTAATCATAAAGATTACAGTTGGGGAAATGCTTCTTTTACATTTGCAACACGCTTAACTGAAAGTTTTGCAAAATATCGCTGGTGTCCAAATATTATTGGGCCGACAAGTGGTGGAGCGGTCGATGACTTACCTATCCATAATTTTGAATCAATGGGTGAAATCGAAACGGCTATCCCAACGGAAACATTAATTTCAGATCGTCGTGAATTTGAATTAGCAGAATTTGGGTTTATTCCTTTGGCGTACCGTAAAGGTAGTGATAATGCTGCATTTTTCTCAGCAAACTCTATGCAAAAAGTGAAAAATTTCGGTATTTCTGAAAAAGGAAAAGAGGCTGAGCTAAATCAACGTTTAGGTACGCAGTTACCTTATATGTTTGTGATTTGTCGTATTGCGCATTACATCAAAGTACTTCAGCGTGAGCAATTAGGTAGCTGGAAAGATGCAACAGACTTGGCAAGAGAATTAAATGAATGGTTATCTCAATATGTGGCCAATCAAGACAATCCAACAGCTGAAATCAGAAGCCGTAAACCTTTGAGAGAAGCTAGTGTTGATGTGACAGATGTTCCTGGAAATGCCGGTTGGTATTCTGTGAAGATTAATGTTCGTCCACACTTTAAATATCAAGGTGCGGATGTGACATTATCTTTAGTTGGGCGTTTAGACCAACAAGCAGGGTAGTTGATTTACACACAATTCTTTTTCAGAGTCTCAGCGTTATTTGGGAAACGCATATTCCTCATTTGCAAATTTTAGTGTCACCCCGGGCTTGATCCGGGGTCCAGGCTCTCGTGTTATAAAGGTTCTGAGAATATTTAGTCTAGGTGAGAGTCATAAATAAGGCTAAATACCTTTGGCTAGTACAGAACAGCTTTTGATGCATTAATAGTTTGGGTCCTGGATTCTGAATCAAGTTTAGAATGACGATTTTGATGTTTTGAAAAGTTTTTGCATTGTCCGATAGTAAAATTAGGGTTAAGGCAAAAATAAGCACTTGTGAAGTGGTTTGTACGAAGGGTTTTTAAAAGTCTTTTTATATATAAGGGATAACATGCATCAGAAAAGCTTACTTTCCCGTATTCGTACCCAAGATGCACGCTATCAAGGGGCGGCTTTAGAAGATGTGTTGGAACAAGTTTTTAGTAACATTGATGGATTGCTGAATTCTCGCCAAGGCAGTGCCGGCATTGCTGAAGACTATGGAATGCCAGATTTTAACAGTGTTATTCATCATGCCGAAGAGACCATGATAACCCTGGAAACAGGCATTAAAAAAATGCTAGAAAAATATGAAAAGCGTT
>CAXBFV010000039.1:0-7531 GCA_963974985.1 uncultured Gammaproteobacteria bacterium
ACCTATGTCCCTTGGCTTATCTGGCAAACCTTTGGTGGCTTTTGGGCGGCGGTGACCTGTTTCTTTATTATTGAAGAACGTATTCTTGGCGTGATTGGCAAAGGAAAGTTGCGGTTTGGCGCCCATGTTTTTGCAGCAACTCTTGGTTTAGTCGGCGTGCTGCTTTCATTACTCTATCCGCCCTTACAAATACTCACCTTATGCTTTGGTTATATTTTAGCAGGCTACATCATGGTCAATGCCAAGAGTCTTTCCCACTCAGGTAATACCTTTGCCATTGCCATCACCATCATGCTGCTTTATGGCCCTCAAGATACCATTACAATGGAAGCTATTTTTTCACGCTTTGGTTATGTGATTGTGGGTGTGATTGTGGGCTTTTTAGCAACCAGGCTGCTAAGCAAATACTTGGATCCTGAGACCAATTCGTAGGACGTAGATAAAAGTTCTTTATGATACAAGAACGAAACCCTTTGAAATAAAAAATTCGTAACACAACGCCAATCGTAATATCTGGTTTAAGGCACTAGTTATTTTAATCTCGCCGTAATTTCTTCGGATAAAATTGGACGATCCAAGTAAAACCCTTGGCCATGCACACACCCTAAACGTATCATTTCTTCTAATTGCTCAACCTCTTCAATACCTTCTGCGACAACCTCTAAGTCAAATTGTTTGGCCATATATAAAATAGACTGAATAATCTTCAATGCATTTTTATCTTTAAAAAGGCCCATCACGAAAGATTTATCAATTTTCACCACATCAATAGGTAAGGTATAAAGGTGCTTTAAAGAAGAGTAGCCGGTACCAAAATCATCAATGGCAATCTTCACGCCAATCTCATGCAGCTTCTGTAAATTTTGGCTCACATCTTCCGTATGAATCACCACAGTTTCCGTCAGCTCAATCATGATGGTTTGTGGGTCTAAATCATAATGTCCAATCAGCATTTGTAGCAAATCAATGAATACAGGGTCCATCACTTGGGAAGCTGAAACATTGATTGAAATCACTTTGTAGCCATTTTCCATATCTAACCACTTTTTGTGATTAGACAATGCTTTTTCTAATACCCAATGTCCGATAGGCTTAATTAACCCTGTGTCTTCCGCCACAGGCAGAAATTTCTCAGGTAATAGCAGTTCTCTTTTCTTATAACGCCAACGAATTAATGACTCCGCGCCCACGACTTTCTGTGAACTGAGATCATAAATAGGTTGATAGACTAAGAGCAGCTCATCCATATCTACAGCATTACGCATACTGTTTTCCATCTCAATCTGCTCGGAAACTTTTTTACCTAAAGCTTCTGTAAAAAATGCCGCTGAATTCTTGCCATAACCTTTTGCGCGATACATGGCAATATCAGC
This sequence comes from uncultured Gammaproteobacteria bacterium, assembly GCA_963974985.1. GTDB lineage: Bacteria > Pseudomonadota > Gammaproteobacteria > Francisellales > Francisellaceae > CAUZSH01. The sequence continues at coordinate 1,374 of CAXBFV010000039.1, forward strand.
ATTTTTCAATAAATCTTGTGTTGTCGTGCCCCCTTCAGGAAAGCAAGAAATTCCAATACTGACCGTCACCTTAATATGAGTATCATGAATTTCAACGCCACGCTGGACTCGATCAATAATTTTACTGGAGATGGTACCTGCTGAATCCTCATGATCAATATCTCTTAATAGCACTGCAAACTCATCTCCACCAAATCGTGCCAAGACGTCTGAACCCCGCACACTACCTTCCAGAATAATGGCAATTTTTTTAAGTAATAAATCACCCGCATCATGGCCTTGCTCATCATTTATCTTTTTAAAATCATCTATATCCAAGAATAAGACCGCAAATTTTTGTTTTAAGGTTTCTGCTTTTTCTAGCTCTCGACTTAAAATAGACTCGAAAGAATAACGGTTACGTAACCCGGTTAAAAAATCTTTTTTAGCCAACTGTTCTAGTTCTTTACGCTGGTCATCAACTTGAACTAATAAGCTGCCTTTCTCAATGGTATTTACAATGCTTTGATGAAAATTCTCTGCAGTCACCTGTGACTTCACTAAATAATCTAAAGCCCCTGACTTAATCGCTTCTGCCGCGAGTTTTTCATCGCCTTGTCCAGTCAGCATGAGTACAGGAATACTCGCCAGTGGAGGATGCGCTTTAAGTTGCGTAATAAATTCCATACCATCCATCTCAGGCATTGCATAATCTAAGATAATGCAATCTGGCATATCTTCTTCTAGCATTGCCAAAGCTTGGCTTGCATCCCCTGTCTCTCTAATGTCATAGAACGCATCTGATTTAGAAAGCAGGCGGCGATATAACACACGGTCATCGGGATTATCATCAATTAAGAGTACTTTTATCTCAGCCATCGTAATGATCACCTGTAGGCATGGTTGCCACATCTAACCAAAAAGACTGAATTCTTTTAATGGCTTCCATATAATTATCAAATCCAACGGGCTTTTGCACATAGCTATTTGCCCCAAAATGATAACAACGCTCAATATCTCTGGGATCGCTTGATGTCGTCATGACGATAACAGGGATTTCTTTTAAGACGGGATCTACTTTTAAAATAGACAATACCTCCTTCCCATCCGTGCCAGGAAGATTCAAGTCTAATAAAATAATATCAGGGCGAGGCGCTGTTTCTGGATCAGCATAACGCCCACGCTGAAATAAATAATCTAATGCGAGGTCACCATCTTCACAGCGGTTAATTGTGACCTTTGCACCAGATTTTTTCAGCGCCCTTACCGTGATGTTGAAATCATCATCACTGTCCTCAACAATTAAAATCAAATGTTGCTTATCCAAAATCTAGCTCCCCTCTATTTTCCCAATTGTAAAATAAAAACGCGTTCCCTCTCCTTCAACCGAAGAAATCCAAACTTGTCCATTATGTCGTTCAATAATTTTCTTAGTAATGGTGAGACCTGAGCCTGTTCCACCACCAAACTTATCCTTGCCATGTAAGCGTTTAAAAATACCAAAGACCTTTTCCTGGTGCTTTTCAGGAATTCCAATGCCATTATCCCCGACATAAAAAGTCAGGACTTCTTTCAGTTCACCCATTTTATTTTTTATTTTTTTAGGCTCACAGCCCACTTCAACCCAGCGTTCTGCTTTATCATTATATTTAATAGAATTTGAAATAAAGTTCATAAAGACTTCATGGATACGTGTTTTATCACAAGTAATCACAGGCAAATCATGCTCAAATTTCACCTTGATATTATCAGAAGCAAGACGCGCACTTAAAAGCTCTAGTACACTGTCCACCACATTATTTAGATTACATTTTTGAGTGGCTAACTCGACTCTTCCCACACGTGAGTAAGTTAGCAAATCACCAATTAAATGTTGCATCCGATCCCCTAGACGCACAAGCGAACCTAGCATCTTGCGCCCTTCATCATCTAATTTTTCATCGTAATCTTCCTGAACAAATTGTGCATAGCTTTGAATCCCTCTTAATGGCTCTTTTAAATCATGCGAAACGATATATGCAAACTCATCAAGCTCACGATTACTGTCTTCAAGCGCCACTTTTTGTTCCGCAATTTTAATACGCTGCTTAATCTCTTTTTTATGCAGCCTCATATAATCTAACATCAAGGCCATAAAGGGCACCAAGTAGGCCACTATCTTCAAAAATTGCGCCACATTAAAATAACTATCGAAAGCCGCCTCTGACCCAAAAGAAATATAAGACTCTGCCATGACTTTCACAAACGCCATCAAAATTAAGGCATAGGCAAAAGAAGTTTGTTCAATCCTATAGAGCCAAGGGTATAAAAAAGTCAGACAAACCAAATATAAAACCAATGCAATCACATCATAAGGCCGTTCAATTAACTCCCCTGCATCAATATGATTAAAAGAAATGCCTGAAGCATAAAGGTAATAGGTCAACGCAAAAGCTACCACGCCTCCTGCAATAATCAATAAAAATAATGTCCGTGTCTGGAGATGCTTACTACGCTTCCATGACACAATAATCACCAATGCACTAATCGCTAAAACCAAAGCATTTAAGACACGTCCTGTCGCCCAGACATTTTCAATCATTGCCTGGTTGTGTATATCAAAAATAAAATGATCCATCGCAAATACCGCTAAGGCATCCATAGAGCCTGAGAAAAATAAAGCGATACAAATAATCGGAACCGCGAGCTCTTTCGCCATCTGGTAATGAATAAAAGCAAAGATAACCGTCATTAAGGCCACACAAAAAGCGGTCCACTCAAGCAGATTATAAACAAAGGTCCCTGACATATAGCCATAAACTTTTTGATACATTAAATGTGCTGGCGTGCCTGCTAATTCTCTCATATGTAGTGAAAAATCATGGGCGCCAAAATCCACTCCGCAAGCAATCAATACCCAGGGTAAAAGTGTCACAATAATCACGGTTAAGATTAAAGACTTCGGTAAATTTTCATCTAACCAGTGTGCTTTTGTTTGATCTTTAGAGGCCATATTTTCGCGTAGCTTAAGAAATTACCTATACTTAAGTTATAGACTATTTAGACGAACTAGCATGACTTTTTGAAAAATTCTTAGCCAAACACCAGACACTTATTTTTTGAATCTGCCCACTTTCTGACAGTTTTTCAACCAAAGCTGTCATGGTACTTTCCGTGGTAATAATATCTTCAACCACGGCAATATGCTGATACGACTGATGCCCAACCATCTGAAAAGCATCTTGCATATTTTTCAGGCGCGCCACTCGAGAAAGTTTTGCTTGAGCCTTTTCATGCCGTACTCTTTCGACATAATAATTATCAACAGGTACTCCTAAAGCTTTGGACAACTCGCTTGCAAAATATTCTGTTTGATTAAAGCCTCGTTGGCGTCTTCTTTTAAGGTGTATGGGGACTGGAATTAACACATCAGGTTTTGGTACTTTACCACCCTCAATTAACAAACTTATTTGACGGACCAATAAATCCGCTAAAGCTTTCCCAGAAGCAAAGTCATGATGAAATTTATATTGCCAGAGCAGTTGCTTAACTGTCGCCTGATAATGATAACAAATTGTCAGCTGATCCCATTTTTTATCCCCCTCGTGACAAGTCGCACAAACCTTTGTCTCTGAATGACCTAAAATAGGGTGCCCACAATACTGACAACCCTGAGAAACAGCATAAGGGTAAATAGAATGCTCGCAAATTTTGCAAAGCCCTGAGCTTTTTTTATTTGATTGGCAGCAGGCTAAACAAACCTTGCCTACTAAAATTTGTTTAAAATATTGATAGACTTTTTTCAGCATTTTTAAAAACGGCACAATACTATACGTCTGCTAAATTTCCTTCAATCTCTAACCAGCTCCGTCGATCAGAGGCACGCTTTTTCGCCAGCAATTCATCCATAGATTCAAAATCATCGGCTCTAGATTCAGATAGCTGCAACTGCACAAGTTTTCGTGTATCCGGCGACATGGTGGATTCTTTTAATTGCATGGGGTTCATTTCCCCCAATCCTTTAAAGCGCAACACATTAATCTTACCAGTTTTCTTTTTGGCTTCGGCTTGTTGAATAATATGATCTTTCTCCGCCTCATCTAGAGCGTAATGAACCTCTTTACCGATATCTATGCGGAATAAAGGGGGCATAGCCACATAAATATGTCCAGCAGCCACCAAGGGATTGAAATGCTTTAAAAATAAAGCGCATAGTAACGTCGCAATATGCAAACCATCGGAATCAGCATCCGCCAAGATACACACCTTACCATAGCGTAGCCCTGAGATATCATCACTTGCAGGATCCACCCCTGTGGCGACGGCAATATCATGAATCTCTTGAGAGGCCAATACTTCTGAAGAATCCACTTCCCAAGTATTTAGAATCTTCCCTCGCAGCGGCATGATGGCTTGGAATTCTTTATCTCGTGCTTGTTTTGCAGATCCTCCAGCAGAATCTCCTTCTACTAAAAATAATTCTGTTTGAGAGATATCTTGTCCCACGCAATCTGCTAATTTACCTGGTAACTGAGGACCCGCCACAATTCTTTTACGAATCACTTTCTTCGCAGCTTTCAAACGCTTCTGAGCACGGGTGATAATCATGTCTGCAATGAGATTAGCCTGCTCAATATGACCGTTTAACCATAAGCTAAAAGCATCTTTGATATGCAGCGAGATAAAGTTCACACATTCTCTAGAAGACAATCTTTCTTTCGTTTGTCCAGAAAATTGGGGCTCTTTCATTTTAAGTGAGAAAATATAAGCACACCCTGAAAAGGCATCATCAGGCATGATCTTCACACCTCGAGGTAAGATTTTGTGGAGGTCACAATACTCTCTAATTGCTTCTAAAATCCCCGAACGCAACCCATTGACATGCGTGCCACCCAAAGGGGTTGGAATTAAATTCACATAACTTTCCGTTACCATGCTCTCTGATGAATCTGGCCAACAAAAAGCCCAATTAATTTGAAATCCTTGATCTTTACGCTCACCAGAAAAAACAGGGTCTGGCACCACAAGCTGACCATCTAAGCATTCTTCTATATACGCCACGAGCCCATTTTTATAATGCCAAACATCTGTTTCTTTCGTTTGTAAATTTTCAAATGTGATTTCCAATGAAGGACATAAAACAGCTTTGGCTTTTAACAAATGCTTTAAACGTCGAAGTGCAAATTTAGGCGTATCAAAATAACTATTATCCGCCCAAAATTTAACTTTAGTGCCTGTATTCTTTTGTCCAACCTTACCGATAACCTGTAGGTCTTCCACTTTAAAGCCATCTTCAAAAGCAATGCTATAACGTTGCCCATCACGCTTAATTTCAACTTCAATTCTTTTAGATAAGGCATTTACAACAGACACCCCTACACCATGCAAACCACCAGAATATTCATAACTGTCCCCAGAAAATTTGCCGCCCGCATGTAAGCGAGTTAAAATTAGCTCAACCCCAGATACCCTTTCCTCAGGATGAATATCCACAGGCATCCCACGACCATCATCTTCAACCTCTAAAGCCCCATCAAGGTGTAGTCGAATCATAATTTTTGTCGCATGACCACCTAAAGCTTCATCCACACTGTTATCAATCACTTCTTGAGCGAGATGGTTTGGAGATGATGTATCGGTATACATTCCGGGTCGACGTTTGACAGGATCAAGCCCTGATAAAACTTCTATGGATTCTGCAGTGTATTTTTTATTGGACATGAGTCGCCTGCGATTAAACGCATTTTAGTAAAGTAACAAAACTAACTTATAGTTTGGCAGACATTGAAGGATCTTCAAGCCAGGGCAGTCTTAGAGTAGCCTATAGAAATTTTAAAATTAATATTCTAATAATGCAAAATGTTGATGATCAGATAGTTTCTGCCCACCCGGTAAACCAACCAACGCCATTAAAAATAAAATAGCCTGAAGTTTACCACCTGCTTGTTTTACTAGCTTTGCAGAAGCTAAGGCGGTACCACCCGTTGCAAGCAGGTCATCAACCAATAAAACCTTGCTTCCGGCTTTAATCCCGTCCTGATGAATTTCTAATACATCCTCACCATACTCTAGACTATAAGACTCGGAGTACACTGCACGTGGTAATTTTCCAGGCTTCCGAATAGGCACAAACCCAACATCTAATCTTTCAGCTAAAGGCACACCAAACAAAAACCCACGACTCTCCATCGCGGCAATGA
>CAXBFV010000040.1:0-7328 GCA_963974985.1 uncultured Gammaproteobacteria bacterium
TTCTGAGAGGATCTTACCCGTTTGGTAACTCATCAAGACCCAAGCTGCCGCATTGACATTAATGCTGGGTGGAGGTGTATAACCCGCTTGGACAGCAAAAGCCTGCGTGGATGAACTGCTAACATTTGCAACAGGGTTTGGCATTGGTTTTTGATTAACATTAATTGTTGCGGTATCTGCAAAGCTAGCGCTTGCGATAACCATTGATGAAAACAATATGGTAAGTTTTTTCATGAGATAAGTCCTTTGTCGCTCAATAATTTGCATCGAGACTATCAAGTGGCACTTAAAAGATCAATTCTCGTCAGTATGGCTAGGAAGTATTGAGTGTGTGATGTGCTTTCGCCAGCCTTGAGTCAAGCGTTTAACTTGTTTAGGATCTTTTTGAATATAAAGCTTTAAGTCTGTTTTTGAAGCGACAAGTGGCGGGATAATATTAGCTTGTTCACAGAGATCTTGGAGTTGAGCTTGTAGCGCATTAAGCTCAGTCTTATCAACATTAATTTTAGGCTTCCTTGGTGGTCTACTTGTATCATCAGGAAGGTCACATTCAAAGAGTATTTTTAAAATAGTTTCTGAGTAGAGTTCGGCCTGTCTTGAAGAGAGTTGATAATCAGGCTGTTTGATTTCTAATGATGTAGTCGGTGGTGTGAAGCAAAGCTTAATAAGGCTTTCATTTTCTAAAATGTAACGCACTAACGTGTTTTTTTGAATGGCTTGAGTTTCCCGCCAAGCCGTCAATTTTTTGAGGCGCTGCCGAACAGGATAGGGAAATTTAAATTGGCCTGATATTTTTTTATAAGCGTTTTGTGGCGTGGTATTCAGCAAAGGGGGTTTTTCAACTTGAGACTCTTCTTGGAACCAAGAAAGGCGCCCCATATTTTCAAGTTCTTTTTTCAGGCAAAGATAGGCATCAATTAAATATAATACGTCATCTTTGGCGTAACTTATTTGACCGTCAGTTAAAGGGCGCTTGGCCCAATTTGAAAGCTTTTGCTTTTTAGGTAGGTCCGCAAGGTTGTAGTGTGAAAGTAACCATTGTAAGGAACCTTGGTGAATGAGTCCTAAGAACTCTGCTGCCGTTTGGGTGTCTGCTGTCATTTGGGTATTCGCATCTGCTTCTATATCTAAGATGCTAATATCATGTTGGGCGGCGTGAAAGACTTTTAATATGTTCAGGTCTTCTAAGATGGGCTTCAATTTTTTAAGATCAATATCTGCTAAGGGATCAATAAGATAGACCTGATCAGGTGTGGCGATTTGTATCAAACATAGTTTCGGGTAATAGGTATTGCGCCACATGAATTCTGTATCTAAGGCAATAATCTCATATTGCATAAGCTTGGAAACCAGTTTATCTAGGTCAGCATTGGAAGAAATCATGGGATATTGGCGAAAGTTAAGCGTACTTTAGATAATAGAGCTTGTGGCTCGGCTCTGCAAGCAATGCAGAATTATCTGTGAATTAAGATAGATTTCAGCCCTTTAATAGACTAATCTTATTCGTAACTTCATATTTCTAAAGGTGATTTTGTGATAAAAATATTATTGGTAGATGATCATGACTTGGTTCGTTTAGGAATTAATCGATTACTGTCTGATGTGAAAGGTTTTGAAATTGTTGGGGAAGCCCGAAGTGGTGAAGAAGCAATTGAAAAAACAAATAGCTTAAACCCTGATGTCATTTTAATGGATGTTAAAATGCCAGGAATGGGCGGTCTTGAAGCAACGCGCAAAATTATTGAACAACACCCTAAAATGAAAGTATTGGTCGTAACGGTATATGGTGACGAACCTTATCCTTCTCGTGTGTTACAAGCAGGTGCTATTGGTTATATGACAAAAGGTGCCAGTGTTGAAGAAATGATCCAGGCTGTGAACTCCGTTTATTCAGGCAAGCGTTACCTTAGTCCAGAAGTGGCGCAACAGCTTGCTTTAAAACATTTGACTAATGAAGATGCCAGTCCTTTTGAATCTTTATCTGAGCGTGAGTTACAAGTGCTTGTGATGATTACCAGTGGCCAGAAAGTACAAGATATTGCAGATCAACTTTATTTAAGCCCAAAAACGGTGAACAGTTACCGTTATCGTTTATTTGAAAAATTAGATGTGACTTCTGATGTAGAGTTAACACATTTGGCAATTAAACATAAATTAATTGAAATGGAAGTGAATGATTAACGTCATTCGCTAACCATAAATAGTTTGAGTTCGGTATGACAACTTATACTGAAGACAATTTTGATCTTGATGATTTTCTAAAAAATTTGACGACCCATCCTGGTGTCTATCGCATGTTCGATGTGAACCAGAAAATTCTTTATATTGGCAAGGCTAAAAATTTAAAGAAAAGAGTCAGCAGTTATTTCCAAAAAACTGCAAAAGATACGAAGACAATGCAATTAGTCAGTCGTATTGTTAAAGTTGAAATAACCATAACCAATAGTGATTACGAAGCTTTTCTATTGGAAAGTAATCTCATTAAAAAGCATAGACCTCGTTATAATATTTTATTTAAAGATGATAAAAGTTATCCCTATTTGGTGCTGAGTGGTCATGATTTTCCAAGAGTGTATGGCTTTAGAGGTAAGGCCAATAAACGTGAGAAATATTTTGGTCCCTATGTGTCCTTATCATCAATTAAAGATACCTTGTCGCTTCTTCAAAAAACTTTCTTAGTGCGTCAATGTCAGGATGCCTATTATCGTTCAAGAACACGGCCTTGTTTGCAGTACCAAATTAAGCGTTGTATGGCGCCTTGTGTGGGTTATATTTCTCAAGAAGACTATCAAGAGCAAGTCGATTTGCTAGAGCAATTTTTAAATGGACGATTAACTCAAGTACTTGAGCGCGTATCTTTAAAGATGGAGGAATCTTCGGCGTCAGAAGACTATGAGTTAGCAGTTGTTTATCGAGATCAATTGGTTTTATTGCGCAAGCTTCAAGAGCAGCAATCTATGGATACTAATGATGCCGGGCTGATGGATGTGTTTGGTATTACATCTGCAGGATATGAGTATGTGGTGGTTATGCTTCAGGTTTTAAATGGTAAAGTAGTGGGAGACCAACAGTGGTTTGTTAAGCTAGACGAGGTCGCGGCAGAACAGAAAGTCTTAAGTTCATTACTGGGGCATTATTATCTCTCTAATGACATGCGTACCGTGTGGCCTTCGCAAGTTGTTCTGCCCGTAACGCTTAATATTGAAACAGACTTATTAACCTCTATCTCAAAGCGCGCAGGTAAAAATATGACCTGGCTGTATCAACCTCGAGATGCTAAAAAGAAACTACAAAAACTAGCATTACTTAATGCTGAAAGTAGGTTGGCTGCAAAGTGTTCGGAGCGCTTAACGCATAACGAACGTATTGATGATTTAGTTTCAATTTTATCGCTGTCCGTTCCACCTAAGCGTTTTGAATGTTTTGATATTAGCCATTTTCAAGGAGAGGCGACGGTAGCTTCTTGCGTGGTGATGGATGAAAAAGGAATTGATAAATCTTCGTATCGACAATTTAAAATATCCAATATTACGCCGGGTGATGATTATGCGGCAATTAAGCAAGCCGTTGCACGACGTTTAACGCGCGCCGTTAAAGAAGAAAACTTGCCTGAAGTATTGGTTATTGATGGCGGTAAAGGGCAGTTTAAGCAGGCGCATGATGTGCTTGTGGAAATGGAGTTGGTAAATAAAATTGTCTTATTAAGTCTAGGAAAAGGACCAGAGCGTGTGTCTGGAGATGAAGATATTTATTATGCTTTAGGTCAACCACCTTTGAGATTACCTGAACAGCAGCCTGCCTTTCTGCTTTTACGTCAAATTCGGGATGAAGCGCATCGATTTGCGATGACGGGGCAGCGTGGAGCAGTTTCTAAGCAACGTACAAAATCTGTACTAGATGATATTGCAGGAATTGGGCCTAAAAAGAAGAAGGCAATCCTGATGCATTTTGGCGGTTGGCAGGAGCTAGAAAAAGCTTCAATGCGTGTTTTAGTGGTAGAAGATGATATTTTATTAGGTGAGGGGATATGTGAAGGTCTGAAGCAAAATGGCTTTACGACAGATATTGTGAAAGATGGTATTAGTGCTGAGAGTGCTTTATTAATGCATGAATTTGATGCGGCTATTTTAGATATTGGTTTGCCAGGTCAAGATGGCATAACGGTATTGAAAAAAATTCGTGCAAAGTCCTGTGTTACCCCGATTTTATTATTAACTGCTCGAGATGAGATTGATGATCGAGTGAGGGGGTTGGATGCAGGTGCCGATGACTATTTAACGAAGCCTTTTGAATTGGTTGAGCTTTGTGCGAGACTTCGAGCATTGGTGCGGCGCTCCTCAGGGCGAGCAGCACCAAAACTAGCACATGAAGACATTGAAGTAGATCTTGCCTCTCACACGGTTTTCAAAGGTGGGGAAGAGGTTAACCTTTCTCGAAGAGAGTTTGATGTCTTATGTCATTTATTAGAAAGTAGTGGAAAGGTGGTGTCAAAGTCTCAGTTGGATGAAAAACTTTATGGTTGGAATGAAGATGTAGACTCTAATGCTTTGGAAGTTCATATCCATCATTTAAGAAAAAAGCTAGGCAGTAAATTAATCATTACCGTTAGGGGTGTGGGGTATATTATTAAAAAAGAGCAGAAGTTGTAGCAATAGCTTAGCGTTCAGCAGGAATGAAAAATTTATGCAGAAACCTTTTCTAGTTGCTCAACCTTTGCTTTAATCCACTGATAAGAAGTTTCGGTGACTTCATCAATATTTCCAGTGTTTTCAATAGGTTCGCCTATAGATAGTGTTATCTTTCCAGGTCTAATCAGAGCAGTTCTGCTTGCAGGCCAACAGCTTCCTGCATTATGAGCAATAGGAATGACGGGTACTTTCGTCGCTTTTGCAAGTGACATGGCGCTTTTATGAAACTTAGGATGTTCTCCAGGCGCGACACGTGTGCCTTCAGGAAAGATAACAATACTAATATTTCGCGCAAGCCTATTTTTACCTTCGCTAATAACAGTTTTAAAGGCTTTTAAACCTGCTGATCGATCAACAGGAATGTATTCTATGGCTTTTAAGCCCCATCCTAAAACAGGCATATCTAAGAGTTCCTTTTTAGCCACATAACAGGTGCGACTAATAATACTTGGCATGACAACTGTTTCCCATTCAGCTTGATGTTTGCATACATAAATACAAGGGACTTTGCTGATATTCTCTTTGCCTTCGACTTCAAAACGAACCCACAGAATCCAAAATATTCCTAAACGTGTGACCCATGAGTTTAATTGCGCAGTTTTACTTCGAAGTGCATAAGGCGCTTTACATAGGAAAAAAACATGGTTAATAATTGAGAAAATAGCTAATGCCAAGTAATGATAAACATAAAAAATATATTGGCGTATCCAGAGTAAAGCATTAATAAGTTTTTTCATGATATTTATTTTAGATCCAAAAGTGTTTTTGTAAAATCGCGTAGATTATCGTAAATTTTGATGTTATTTTCAAGTTCTGAATGGGCTTTAAATGTTTGTTTGCCTTTTCCTGTTTTGACTAAAATAGGGGTGCATCCTGCTTTTCTAGCCGCTTGAATATCTTTGTAAGAATCACCTATAAAGTATACTTTTTTGGATAAAGGTATTGAGAGCGCTTGTGATATTTCCTCAAGCATCCCTATTTTAGGTTTACGGCAGACACAGTCTTCATCGGGTCCATGTGGACAAAGTGCGATGTGTTGGATTTTCCCTTGATGGGTTTCAATACCTTTAAGCATTTTTTGATGCATGGCAGTTAGCGTCGATAAATCAAAATACCCGCGGGCAATACCTGATTGATTGGTTGCTACAGTCACCGGGATATTCTGTTGAGTTAACAATCCAATGGCTTCTAAGCTACCTGGAATAGCCTGCCACTCTTCAGGAGATTTAATATATTGATCTGAGTCTTCGTTAATGACGCCATCCCGATCTAAAATAATGAGTTGTGGGAGATTTTGTTTGGGAGGTTGGCTCATTTAGGTAGCATTGCTTTTTTTAAGATGTCTTTAAGGTTAGATTTAAATGTAAAGTATAGAAAGAGTACGACCCAACAAAAAATCCAAGTGACCATACTGACAGGGTGTTGTAGCAGGTGTGTGATAACTTTGAGTGCGATGATAAACAGGGTGCTTAGCAAGAAACCTCGAAGAAGCCCGGAGATTGAAAGCAGTTTTTTATCAGGAGATTCCATAAGATTTTCAATAAAGTTTGAATGATATGAACCATTCTATATTTTTTTGAAAATAAGTCGTTAAAATTAGTCAGAATATGATTATAAAAATAGTTTAGTTGCTTAAAAATGGATAAAGACCAACTTAAAGTGCTCTTAGTGCAATTCCGTCATGACGAAATGATGAAAAGTCATGAGAAAGAGCATGTAGCAAGAAGTGGCAAAATCAACCTTTCTCAAATAACTGTGCTGGATGCTTTGACAGAAAAACTAGAAGATATTTTTTTTGAAGATGCAGATTTGGTTGTGCTGGGTGGAAGTGGCGAATATTCTATTTTTGCAGATTTGCCTTGTATAGAGGATTTAAAAAAGTGGCTCAGAAAAGCCTTAGATGAAAATAAGCCGGTTTTAGGGTCTTGCTTGGGCGCGCAATTTATGGCGGAATTCTTAGGGGGTAAGGTTGTGACAGAAGAAGCGCGCTATGAGGTGGGTACTTTTGCTGTTGATCTGACCGTCAATGCTAAAAAAGATCCTTTATTTTATGATTTCCCTAAAAGTTTTAGGGCGCAAATTGGGCACCATCAAACAATTATTAAAGTGCCAGAGGGTGCTGAAATTCTCGCACAAACAGCGAAGGCGGTTCATGCCTTTGCCTGGCCAGGACTATCGCTTTATGCGATGCAGTTTCATCCTGAGCTGACTAAAGAAACCATGCTAGAAAGAGTGGATCGTTGTCGTGAGGCTTATGCTGGAGAGTCGGGCGCCTATGAGGCGATAATAGAGACTGTAGAAGAGTCGCCTTATACAGATTATATGATTAGCCAATATATTGATCGGATAGTGTTGCCAAGATATACATAATTTAATTCTGAACCTCGTCAACCCAAACTTTGAATGTTTTTAATTCACTGGGACCAAATGAATTACTAATGGGTACATCAGCGGCATCTCTTCCTTTTGCCATTGGGATTCTACCAATACGTGGCCTATTATTTCTTGGGTCAAAGACATGCCAGGAATTGTCTAAGTAAACTTCTATCCACGCGCAAAAATCCATTGCTTCATGAGGTAAAGGTACGCCAATATTACTGATATGCCCCGTACAGTATCTAGCAGGGATATTCATGCATC
>CAXBFV010000041.1:0-7318 GCA_963974985.1 uncultured Gammaproteobacteria bacterium
AAGATTGGATCACTGATCTAGGAGAATTAAAGAAGCTTGAAAATTATGTAGAAGATAAAAATTTTTGCAAAGAATGGGCTGAAGTTAAGGCTGAAAATAAGCAGCGTCTTGCAAATTTAGTGTTTAAAGAAACAGGTGTACAGTTTAACGTGAATGCCATGTTTGATGTTCAAGTGAAACGTATTCATGAATATAAGCGCCAATTATTAAATATTTTACATGTAATTCATCTATATGCGCGCATTAAGGCAGGCGACACTCAAAATTGGACAAATCGTTGCGTTTTGATTGGGGGTAAAGCAGCGCCTGGTTATATCATGGCAAAAGACATTATTAAGCTAACAAATAACGTAGCAAAAATTATTAATAATGATCCAGGAGTTGGCGATAAACTTAAAGTTGTCTTCTTCCCAAATTATCGTGTTTCTGCAATGGAAATTATTTGCCCAGGCACAGACCTTTCAGAGCAAATTTCTACAGCAGGGAAAGAAGCCTCTGGTACAGGAAATATGAAATTCATGATGAATGGCGCTATTACAATTGGTACGCTAGATGGTGCTAATGTTGAGATCCGAGAAGAAGTAGGAGATGAAAACTTTTTCTTATTTGGATTAAAAACACCAGAAGTAGAAGCTTTACATCATAACTACCTACCTCAAACGTATATTCAAAAAGATGATGCTTTACAACGGGTTATGAAGTTATTAGAAAGCGGTGAGTTTAATAAAGATGAACCTGGAATTTTTGATTCTATTTTACACTCTGTATTAAGTCCTCACGATCCATGGATGACTTTGGCTGATTTCCGAGAATTTGTGGATGCTCAAGAAAAAGTTGCTGCTGTATATCTGGACCAGGAAAAATGGGTCAGGATGAGTATCATTAATAGTGCTCGAAGCAGTAAGTTTTCTACAGACAGAACTATGAAAGAATATAATGAAGAAATCTGGAAGTTAACGCCTGTTAAAATTGAAAAGAACTAATTTAATTGGCTTTTTTCTAAAACTTATTTTAAAATTATTAATCTAATCACAACATAGGATATGTAAATCATGAAAAAAATAACTCAAATATTTGTAGCAGCTACTTTAATTGCTTCATCTGCTTTAGCGATGTCTGCTGAAGTTCCTTTTCAAGTTAAAGCGAAGTTTTCCAACCATAATAGTGCAGCGGTTAGGGTTTGTGCGATTGCACCTTATAACAAGACTCCATGGCATGTTGTTCCAAATAGCTGTATAGGCTACACAAAAACAGATGCCGCATTTCCATATGATCGTCAAATTGATTTGGATTCAAGCAAAGAGGGTGCATATCTACAGGTTGTTGCAAATACCAATGACCCAAAAACAAGTGTTCAACTGTGTGTTATCAAAATTACAAAAAATATGTTGTCTAATGCAAGAACTCATAATCAAACGCTAGAACTTTCGTCTCGTATTATCCCCTCAACAGCAGGTGATTCTGAATGTCAAAAATCGCTATCGATTTGAGTGGATTCTGATTAAATGAGGCGCCAGCTTTGGCTAAAGCGATAGGCTGAACGACACTTCTTAAACGTTGATTTCATCAAAAACCCGGTAGATCTCAGCTAATATACTCTAAAAATTCTTTTACAACCTTCTCAGGTGTTAACTTATTTAAACAATCCATATGCACAAGCGGGCACTCTCTTTTAAAGCATGGGCGGCATTCAAGACCATCTAAATAAAGGGTTTTTGCCTTAGCGTGGAGTGGGGGCGTAAACTTATCTGAAGTTGAGCCATAAATCACAAAAGTTTTTTTATCTAAAGCGCAGGCAATATGCATCAGCCCACTGTCATTACTTAATACCGCATCTACATGGTGCATTAAAGCTACTGCTTCAGGAAGTGTTGTTTTACCAGCAAAATTCTTAATCTTAATGCTGTCTTGAGTAGTTGTTTTTGAGCATATTTCATCATTGGTTTTAATATCCCCAGGCCCACCAAAAAGCCAAATCTGATAACCGTGATCAATAAGCATTTGAGCGGCTTCAGCATAATAATGTGCAGGCCATTTTTTAGCAGGCCCAAATTCAGCTCCCGGACATAATGCAATTATTTTATTTGCTCCATTTTTCAAATTTAATTTAAACTTTTCCTGCACTATATTTAATAGCGTGGCCGGTACGCTAAATTTTGGAAAAGGGAGTGACTTGGGTAAACTTTGATTTTTAGGCAGTGCTAAAGCATCAAAGCGTTCAATCATTAAAGGATATTTTTCTTTGTCTAATTTACGTAAATCATTTAATAAACCATAACGTACTTCACCTTTCCAGCCAATACGGTTTGAAATTTTTGCGCTAAAAGGAATGAGCGCAGATTTCCAGGAATTAGGTAAAGTAATGCTATGCGTATAACCTTTGCTGCGTAATGTTTTACCTAGTCCGTAACGCTTGCTAAGACTAGACTCTCCATGCTTGAAATTTCCAAGTATGGATTCATTAATCTCTGGCATAAACTCTGTGAGCGCAAGACTAGAAGAAGGGGCAATAGTATCTATAATACAATCTGAGTGGAGCTGCTTAAGATAAATAAATAGCGATTGCGCCATGACCATGTCGCCCACCCATGAAGGTGCGATAATAAGATATTTACGAGTCTCGCTCATTTTCTAATAATTAATCAATAAGTTTAAATTTTGTGCTGCAATAAGGGCATGCCGCTTCTTTGTGGTTTTCTTCAAGCTGAATAAAAACACGTGGGTGCTGATTCCATAATTGATGTTCAGGAATAGGACAATAAACTGGTCTTTCTTCTGCTTTAACTTCTATTGCTTTACTTATTTTTTCTTGGGGTTCACTCATGATACATCTCCAGTCAATTGTCTTTAATTTCTTAGGTTTCTTTAAGATATTTATTCCAGAGTGTTAGGATTTTTTCTGGATAGCCTGCGACTTGATTATAGTCTACTAAAGCTGCCTCATTCTTAAAATAGCAGTGATAGGTTAAATCTCGATAATAGCAATAAGAATTAACAAGATCTGCTGTCTCTTCAAGGGTTAAAAGACCGGCGGTTTCCATAGATTCAAAAATTCTAATATTATCTGTGAAATAACCTATTTGTGGATATTGTTGTGTATAGGTTAAGGCAAAGTATTGCGCCAGGAACTCTATATCTACCATCCCACCAGGACTTTGCTTAATGTCATAAGATTTGGTGTTACGTAAGAGCTCAGTCCGCATTTTAACACGCATATCGACAATGCCTTGCTTAAGCGTGGCATTACGGTAATGCTTTTGCAAAAGATCACGTCGAACTTGCTCAAATTGTAGTTTGATATTTTCAGGGCTGCCTGTCATCCATCTTGCTCTCACAAGTGCTTGATGCTCCCAAAGCCATGCAGATTTTTGTTGGTATCGAATAAAACTCGAAATAGACGATACTAATAAACCAGAATTACCTTCAGGCCTAAGTCTAAGATCTACCTCATAAAGCTTTCCAGAATATGTGTTTGCCTGCATTAAACTCACAAATCTTTGAGCAGTACGCGTAAATAATTTTTTATAGCAAGCTTCAATATTTTCTTCAGAATATAAAAATATAATATCAATGTCAGATGAGAATCCGAGCTCTAGCCCACCTAATTTCCCATAAGCGACAATGGCTAAATTATCACGTAGGAGATTTTGAATCTCTGGTAGTATATTCTCTTTTTCAAAAACATCATCCCAGGCATTTTCTAGAACGTTAATTGTAATGCTTTCTGCAAGTGAAGACATTATGTCTGCTGATTCCATGAGCGTAATTTTACCCAGGCTTTTCGCAACAGCAATATTAAATAATTGTGATAGCCTAAAGCGACGAACAGCCTCAAGACTCTCTTCCATTGTTTGAGCAGAGACTTGCTGCAAACTTTCAGTTAACTTTTTAACATAAGTTCCAGGTTGCAGATAAATTTGATGTTTTTCTCGAGGGTTTAATGCGCGTTCTAGCAAAAATGGATGCTGCTCTAATTCTGTGGAGAAATAATTCCCTAATTCAATAAGTTGAAGCCAGGTGCTTATTTCTAAAGGCCGCTCTTCTAGTAAATATAAATATGTAGGACGCCGTAGAACTTTTTGAATGAATTTTAAAGCGCTATTTAAAACTCGTTCAAGATTCCAGTGCGGGTGAGCCAATAGATGAGATTTTATAATTGGAATCAAGCGCGATGTAATAGAAATTGACTCTTCAGGGTAGTTTTTTTCAGCGATCTTCTTCTCAAACTTAGCAATAATTGTATCAAGTTTCGGTTCTGTGTTTTCATGTGGCTCTAAATGACTTGTGTGAGATATATCTATAATTTGTTGAGTGAGATCTTCTATTTCTTCTTCTGATGAAAAGTGCGTTAAACGATCAAATAAGGCTTGAATTGTTTGACGCGTTTCTTCAATCTCCTCTGCTAAAGGAGGCCATGCAGTATATCCTAATGATTGCGCAATTAGATATTGTTGTATTGGATCATTTGGTAGCGTATGGGTTTGCTGTTCTTTTAATATTTGTAGAGAGTTTTCCACATTACGAAGTAAAACATAGCCTTGGTAAAGCTGTCTTGCATCCTGTTTGCTAATAAGGTCGGCTTCCACTAAAGCAAAAGCAGTTTCTTTGATCGGAGGTGAGCATAATTGAGCATTTTGGCCCCCATAGATGAGCTGGTAGCTTTGTACAATAAATTCCGCTTCACGAATGCCGCCTCGTCCTAATTTTATATTTTGATGTGTTTTTTTCATTTCCCGCATGATTTTTTCTTTCATCTTGCGGATAGCGTCTCCCATTTTATAATCATGGTAAGGGCGGTAGACAAAGTCATGAATGATCTGTTCTAACTGTTCTTTATGCGCGTTGCTACCTGTAAGGCATTGCGCCTTAATCATGGCATAACGCTCCCAGTCTCGACCTTGCTTATGACAGTAATCATCAAAAGCTTTTAAAGACATGGCAAGTGGTCCGCTATCTCCAAATGGACGCAAACGCATATCGACACGATAAACAAAACCATCTGCTTGTATTTGGTGTAGAGAATTGATAAGTTTTTGACCTAAGCGTGTATAAAACTGCTGGGCTGTAATTTGCTTACCCGCGCGTCCTTTAAAACGTTCATCTTTGTCATATAAAAAAATCAAATCAATATCAGAAGAAAAATTTAACTCTTTGGCGCCTAGCTTTCCCATACCTAAAATAAGCATAGCTGGTGGAGGGTTTTCTATACCTATTTCTAAAATGAGTGCTTGAGCATGGTAATCATGTGCAGCCTGTATAAGAGCAATCGCAAGCTCTGAAATATCTACAGCTAAACGCTCAAAAGTTTCTCTATATAAACAATGCTGCCAAGCAATGCGCACAGATTCTTTGTAGCGGTAAATACGGATTTCTTTTTGAAAGATAATTTCATTTTCTGAAAAGGTGATAATTTTTTTAATATCTTGGTTATATTTTTGTGCATCTCTTTGAGTTGATAACAAATGTTGAGAAGTTACTAAGTCATTAAATTCCACAGGGTGTCGAGTTGCGAAGTTTAGAATGAACTGGCTAATGGCAAAAATAGAAGGTGCTGAACTTAAAAAATCCGGCTGCGAAGGAATTTCTAAATTTTGCGTTTGGCAAGAATTAAGGTACTGCTGCCAAGCTTGCTGTCCTAGTAAATTTATGTCCACAAATATAACCTAATCCAAGTACTCTCAAGACTATTATAGCTGTGTCTAATCTAAGATTTCAGATATTATATAGAAATAGTTTTTAAGTAATAAAAAGTGGATTCGTAAATGGCAAACTTCAGTACAAGTGAATTTAAAAATGGTTTGAAAGTTCTCCTGGATGGAGACCCAATGAGTATCATTGAAAACCAAATTGTAAAGCCTGGAAAAGGGCAAGCCTTTAACCGTGTTAAGTTTCGTAACTTGCGTACGGGGCGGGTGCTTGAAAAAACCTTCAAGTCTGGCGAAAGTGTTGAAGGTGCTGATGTTATAGAGTTCGAAGCGCAATACTTATACTTTGATGGTGAGTTCTATAATTTTATGGAGCCCAATACTTTTGAACAATATACTGCTTCAGAAGTGGCTATTGCAGATGCAAAAAGCTGGCTAAAAGAACAAGATATTTGTTTGTTGACATTATTCAACGGCGCGCCCTTAAGTGTACAAGTGCCTAACTTTGTGACACTCCGGGTGACACAAACTGATCCAGGGCTTAAGGGTGATACGGCAGGCACCGGTGGAAAACCTGCAACCTTAGAAACAGGTGCGGTGATTCGTGTACCTTTATTTATACAAGAGGAAGAGCTTGTAAAAGTAGACACCAGAGTAGGCGAGTATGTTTCTAGAGCAAAAGAGTCATGAGTGTTTCAGAGACTAACTTGGTTTGGTTAGATTTAGAGATGACTGGTCTTGAAATAGAGCAAGATCAAATTATTGAAATAGCTGTAATCGTTACAGATAACCAGCTAAATGTTTTAGCTGAAGGACCTGTTATTGCCATTTCTCAAACTGAAGAAACTATTCAGAATATGAATGAATGGTGTATTAAAACACATGGTGAATCAGGGCTTACAGAAAGAGTTAGACAAAGCAATATTTCTGAAAAAGAAGCAGAGCAAAAAACGATAGCCTTTCTTGAGAAATATGTACCAAAAGGGGCCTCTCCACTGTGCGGTAATTCTATTTGGCAAGACCGTAAATTTCTTGCTAAATACATGCCAGATTTAGAGTCTTATTTTCATTATAGACTCTTAGATGTGAGTACTTTAAAAATTATTGCATCTCATTGGTATCCAGAGGCTTACAAAGGCGTTAAGAAAAATGGCTCACACTTGGCATTAGAAGATATTAAAGACTCGATAGCAGAGCTTAAATATGATAAAGAGCATATATTGAAACCGATTGAGCGTTAAATAATCAAAATGCTTTTCTAATAGGTTTCTTTTTGATACGATGCGTGATAATTTAAGAGGTGGTTTGAAAAGCAATATGAAGAAACAGTTCTTTTTTCTAGTTTTATTGCTTAGTGCGCTGCTGTTTTCTATAGCAAATGCAACCCCCCCTTTGACGTTGAATCAAAAAATTGAAGCATCGTATAGCACCACTAAAAACATGTTAGAAAGTATGTCTTCACGTATTAAGAGGACGCACTTATTAAAGCTCTCCAATTATCATCAACTCATGCTGTTATCTTGGGATTATAATTTATTACGTAAGACTTATCTTATGCCTGTTGCTGATAGTAGAGAATCAACGGGGTTTATTAGTGCGTTGTCAGCCAAACAAAAAAAGAATGATTTAAATGTTGTATTAACCAGTATTCAAAAACCAGATTCAATTAACCC
>CAXBFV010000042.1:0-7284 GCA_963974985.1 uncultured Gammaproteobacteria bacterium
TGCCTATATGCAGGCAGTGGGGATGGTAGATGATCATACTGTGGATTGCTTTTGTCGCAGACAATAATTTTTTAATTGATGGCTGTCTAGCCCTATATGATTTATAGCAGGAAGGCACTTTTTTTGATTGTTGTTGATGCCGCTTAAATAGGAAGTACGGTATACTCTTTGGTCTAAGCGATTTAGGTTTTATTTAAGAAGAGGAAAGTTTCATGTCAAAAGCCAAAACAATTGCCTTATTGCAACAAAAGGGTGGCTCTGGAAAAACCACAACAGCTATGAATATGGCAGGTGGTTTGCGTGAACTTGGCTACTCAGTCATTGTTGCCGACATGGATAAAGATAAGCCAGATGCTTGGTCTTGGGCTGCTAAAAATGAGGCGGAACATGATATGGTGAGACAGGTTGATGAAAAACAAGCGCGTGACCAATTGGCAAGCATTAAAGAACAGTGTGACTATGTTATTATAGATACGCCACCCAACTTTCAAACGGCGGCACTAAAAGCCGCTTTATTGGCGGATTTGGTGGTGATTCCTGCGGCACCTAGTGGGATGGATCTTTCCGGACTTTTAGAAGCAAAAGACTTAGCCTTAACAGCTGATCGCCCTTATCGTTTACTTGCGAACCGTATTGTTAAGAACACTACAATGTCGAGAAGTCTTTTAAATGTATTAGAGGAAGAAGGTTTTGCATTTAACTCCGCAATTCCTCAAAGCGTTAAATTTGTAGAAGCAGAGGCTGCAGGTCTTTATATTGGCGAATACGCTAAAGAAAGTATGCCGCATGTTCAAGTGCGGAAGCTGGCAAAAGAAGTCGTGGAATTTTTTAAAGAATAAGAACTGAGGTAAAAGTCATGAGTAAAGTTTCACTGGCAAATCGAAAAAGACTGGGTGAGCTCACAGTAGATCAGACACAAGCTGATATTAAGAAAGAAGAGCTGCTTACCCTTAAAATGTCGCAGTTGAATGCTCAAGCTGAACGTATGGGCACATTGCTTAACATTGCCATTCACGATATTCAGCCGGATCCTAAACAGCCTCGAAAAACATTCAGAAATATTGATTCTTTAGCGCAGAGCATTGAAGCAAAAGGTATTATTCAGCCTATTATTGTGACGGAAAAAACGTCCGAAGGGTTCTATTATATTATTGCTGGGGAAAGGCGTTTCCGTGCAGCAAAACAAATTGGTTTATCTCATATACCTTGTATTGTTAGAAATGAAACCGATGCGGATATTTTAATCATCCAGCTCTTAGAGAATGATCAGCGTGAAAAAGTTTCCCCTTTTGAAGAAGCGGATGCTTTGGTTGAGCTGATTAAAAATAAAAAGCTTAAAAAAGGCGTGGTCGCTAAATCATTGGGGCATGATAATAGTTGGGTCTCTATGCGAATGAAGTTAGCAGAGTCTGCTGATAGTTTGAGAGCTTTAAGTGAAGATGGTTTGATTGATGACGCGCGGACACTTTATGAGCTGAAAAAATTTGAAGATGAAATGCCAGAAGCGGCAAAAGAATTTATTGAAAAAATTCATGCTAAAAAGATTCGTGGCTCTTATCGTGCAGCAATAAAGCGTGCTCGAGATAATTGGCGTAAACGTGAAGAGGGTGATGAAATTTTTGTTCGTCAAAGTTCTGATGAAGTGTTGGATATTTATTTTGATGAAGATCTATTGGTCATGAAGTTAGAAAATAAACCAAAACCACTTAAGCTCCAGCTTTCAGCGCATAATTTAACGAAGCTTTATCGAGAGCTTCAGGCCCGGGTAAAATAAAACGAGTAGATATATGAGAATTGCACTATTACAAGCTGATCATATTCCTGACCATCGTCGTGGTGTTTCAGGGGGCAATTACCCTGAAATGTTTTCAAATATGTTTCTTAAGGTTGATGCAATTGTAGATATTGATACCTTTGATGTGACGATTGGCGAATATCCTCGGGATGCCGGTGACTATGACGGCTTTATTATTTCTGGAAGCAAATCCAGTGCTTATAATGATGATGCTTGGATTAATGCTTTAAAGTCTTATATTTGCCAACTTAAAGATAATAAACATAAATTAGTTGGAATTTGTTTTGGGCATCAAGTGATTGCTGAAGCGTTGGGTGGAAAAGTAGAATATGCAGAGCATAAAGGAGTCGGCATTGGTGTGCAGACGGTGCAGATTTTAAGGCGTCTGGAGTGGATGATTCCTTTTGAAGAGTATATGAGTCTGTTGTTTTATCATCAGGATCAAGTTGTTGATTTGCCTGAGGGTGCTGAAGTTTTAGCTTATAATAATTTTTGTGAAGTGCAGATGTACCATATTGATAATCAAGTATTTGGTGTGCAGGCGCATCCTGAAATGATGCGGGCACACAATCATCTTTTGATTCAGGAACTAGCAGAAAAGGGCGTGGACATGAATGATATTAAGTCAGCAAAAGATACGTTACGTTTACGTGATCATAGCATGGTTGTGGGTATGTGGATTGCGCGTTTTTTTGAAGAAGCATAAAGGAGTCAAATAATGAGTCAAATTCCAGGAAAAACTTCACCAATTAAGCGTATTTGTGTATTTGGTGATAGCCTGCAAGATAATGGTAATCTTGCAAAAGTGCTCGGTTTTCCATTAGCGCCCTTTGATAATGGACGTTTTTGTAATGGTCCGGTAGCCAGTGAATATTTGGCAGAGATGATCCATGATAAGCAGGCTACAGAAGTGGCCATTATAAATTATGCCATAGGCGGTGCGCTTACTTCAGGTAAAAACCCAAAATCTCAACTCACACGTCAAGCTTTTCCAGTAGGCGGGCAGATTGATCGTTTTGTCAGCCAAGAACAGCGATTTAACCCTGATGATGTGATTTTACTTAACGGCGGCGGTAATAATTTTATTTTTGCATTACATGATGAAGCGCCGTATCTTAATTTGCCAGCGGTATATCGAGTGGCAGATGATCTTTTCCAACATGCAAGTCGCATTGCGGCCTTAGGTGGGCGTCATATGTTATTGTGCAATGTGCCGGATGTTACAGTGGCTCCTGCATTCAATGTCTCACCATTCCCTGCTGTGGTAACAAAGCTCGTTAAAAAATTCCTTAGAAAAAATATCAAAAAGCAAAACCAAAAGCTTATTGAGCATATTTTAGAGCTTAGGCGTAAATATCCTTTTGTCCAAATTAGAATGATAGATTTACATACGTTTCAAAATGGTATTTTTGAAGATCCGAAGGCTTATGGTTTTGATAATGCGGTAGATCCTTGTGTAGAAAGCTTTGGTGGTGTTGATAGTGAAGGCAATATTCAGCATGATATCGAAATTAAAGGTGACCCTGAAACCTACCTTTTTTGGGACTATGTGCATCCAACTTCAAAAGTTCAGAAAATTATTGCTGAGAAAATGTACCAGCAGCTCTATGCTCTAGATAGTGAGTGATAAATCAACGTTCATAAAGTCTTGTAAAGTAGTTAGTTATTGCCTAAAATACCCCGGCTCAATACTGAATGGTGGTGAGTTAAAAACATAATAACAAGAAATTTAACGTAGGAGTTAAACAATGTACGCAATTATTAAGAGCGGCGGTAAGCAGCATAAAGCCAAAGAAGGCTTGGTTCTTCAAGTAGAAAAAATTGAAGCAGGCATCGGTGAAACAGTTGAAATCACAGATGTGCTAATGGTTTCAAATGGTGATGACCTTAAAATAGGCACACCTTTTGTAAAAGGTAGCAAAGTGATTGGCGAAGTCGTAGAACAGGGCCGTCATAAAAAAGTTAAAATTATTAAGTTTCGTCGTCGTAAACATAGCATGACGCGTCAAGGTCATCGTCAGTATTTTACTGCGATCAAAATTACATCAATTAAAGCATAAGCAAGGAGTAATCTAATGGCTCATAAGAAAGCAGGTGGTAGTACTCGAAACGGACGTGATTCAAATCCTAAATATTTAGGTGTGAAGCGTTTTGGTGGTGAAGTGGTTCAAGCCGGCGCGATTATTATCCGTCAAAGAGGAACACGTGTTCACCCAGGCGAAAATGTAGGATGTGGAAAAGATCATACGTTGTATGCAAAATCAGCTGGTGAAGTTAAATTCCATATCGGTGGTGAGCTTAATCGTAAATTTGTATCGATTATTGCTTAAGCTATCGAAATAAAGAGAATTTATTTCTATTGAAGCCTCGGTTTTTTATTAAAATCGGGGCTTTTTTGTATTCAAATATAATTTCCGACAGACCTCTTGCGCCGCATTCTGTTAAGCTTATTTCAAATTAAAATTTAAAGTTTTGAACTTAGTATGAAAAAACTAGGCATTCGTGCGCGAATTATATTATTAACGATTGTCCCGACGGTTACGATTTCACTATTGTTGGGGTTCTATTTTATTAGTATGCGTATTTCTGATTTAAGAGATAACCTTATTTCAGAAGGAGAAGCGATCACTTCAGAGTTGACCTCAGATGCGATTTATGGACTTTTAAGTGGTAATGTTGAAAGCCTTCAGCATGTCACGGACCATAGTTTTGCAAATGCAGAAGTAATGACGACAGCAGTTTATTCAAATGAAGGCAAACTCATTGCTTATAGTGGCAAATACCCTAAAAAAGATCCCGCATTTAAAAAAATTAATTATTTGCAGCATAGTGAGACAATTTCTTATGATTACCCTGATAGAATTGTTTTTATTTCCCCAGTTTTAATTACAGCATTCATAACAGCAGACTTTATCAACACGAAAGAAGTAAAGGAAATTAAAAAATCAGGCCAGAAAAGGATAGGTTGGGTTGCACTTAGTTTAAGTAAATCTGGTGAAACATTGAGTGAGTACCGCACCATTATTGCAACCATAGTGATTGCGCTCATTGGACTATTGATTAGTATTCTATTTGGTTTAAGGTTGGGCAAGGATTTAAGTAATCCTTTGCTCTCAATTATCGGTGCAGTAAGGCGCATTCGTTCAGGGCACTTAAAGACCAGAGTTAAGGTTCAGACCACAGGTGAGCTAGCGGTGCTTTCCGAAGGTATTAACTTGATGGCCGAGTCCTTGATGCTTTCTCAAGAAAAGATGCAGAAAAATATTAAACGCGCGACATCAGAATTAAGAAGCACTTTAAAAACAATTGAAATTCAGAACTCAGAGCTGGATCAGGCACGAAAAGAAGCCTTAGCTGCGAGTAAAATAAAAAGTGATTTCTTGGCGAACATGAGTCATGAGATTCGCACACCCATGAACGGTTTAATTGGGTTCACAGATTTACTATTAAAAACAGAGCTTGATAGCAGGCAGCTCGACTTTGTCAGCACCATAAAGAAATCCTCTAAAAATTTATTGGGCATCATTAATGATATCTTGGATTTTTCTAAGATTGAGTCTGGGAAGTTGGAGTTAGAAAAACGTGAGTTTAATTTAATTGAAAGCATAGAAGATTCAATTATGCTTTTTAGACCATTGGTTTATGACAAATCATTGCAGCTTAATTTGGTGGTTGATAAAGAAGTACCTAGTTTTGTAATGGGGGATGAGTTAAGGCTAAATCAAGTGCTCACAAATATAATCAGCAATGCAATTAAGTTTACACAGCAGGGTGGTGTGAATGTTTATGTGTCGTTAAAAGAAGAAATTGAAAATGGCTTTATTATAAAGTTTTCAATAGAGGATAGTGGAATTGGAATGACCGAGGTTCAGACTAAAAAGCTTTTTAGTGCTTTTTCTCAAGCAGATACTTCGACAACTCGTAAATATGGTGGCACGGGATTAGGGCTTAGTATTTCTCAGAAGCTATTAGAAGTAATGGGTGGAGAAATTTGGGTAGAGAGTATTTTAGATGAAGGCTCAACTTTTCATTCAACGGTTAAATTTGAAAAGATAGCAACACCAATTATGCTAAATGAAAAGTTGAATTTTTCTAATATGAATGTTTTGCTTTATGATGAAAGTCAAATGGCTGGAAAGTCTTTGCAAGCTCAGTTTGAAAATTTAGAAATCAATGTCAAAGTTGTGAGTTCAGTGGCAGATATTATAGATGAGTTGATTGATCAACCTCATTATGATTCAGTGATTCTTGGGTTCTCTCAATTGCCAGACCCCAAGCATTTTCGTACAAATTTAATAGCGGATATTCGGAGCTTTAGTCAGGCTCATATTGTTATCGTAAGTAGCTTGCTTCAAGAGAACCTTAGGGAGTACTGCGATCAAGTCGGCATAGATTTTGCATTGAGGCGGCCTTATAGAATGAAAGAGTTATTTAATTGCTTAGCCGGTAATATTGAGAGTTTGTGTAATAAGGGTCCCAAGACGATTCATCATGAGCAAGTAAAAAATGAGTTAGTTGAAGTGTCGAGTAGCGTACAAAAAAAGGATGGGTTGAGTATTTTGGTTGTCGATGATAACGCTATAAACTTAAAGCTTATGGTGGCTTTTTTAGCAGAGCTTAATGTTAATGTGTTTGAAGCATTAAATGGTAGGGAAGCGGTTGATTTTGCCAAATCACAGATATTTGATTTAATTCTAATGGACATTCAAATGCCCGAAATGGATGGTATTGAGGCTTGTCAGATCATTCAAAATTCAGAACTTAATGGCAAGACACCAATTGTTGCTTTAACCGCAGATGTTGTTGGCGGCCAAGAGCAGTCGTTTATAGATCAAGGGTTTGATGCTTTTCAGGCAAAGCCAATAGATCAACAGAAAATAATAGATTTATTTAAGAGGTTCTTTCCTGGCTATATGTCAGTCCCTATGTCACTGGAAACTAAAGAGAATCCCGCTATACTTATGGGTGATAGTGTTGATGAAAATCTAAAGTATATTGATTTAGAGATGGGGTTAAAGCTTTCAGGTGGCAATGAAGCAATTATGAAGGAAATGTTGACAATGCTTCTTGGTGGCTTGCCTGGAGAAAAAGAGGACATTATTAAATTTTATAATGAAAGTGCATTTGATAAATTACAAATGGTCGTTCATAAATTACATGGTGGCGCCTGTTATTGTGGGGTTCCGCAATTAAAAGCAGCAGCAGAAAGCCTAGAAAGAGTACTAAAAGAAAATGCTGTGAAAGAAAAAATAAAGGTTAAAAAAGAAGATTTAGTGAATGCAATGGATAAAACATTGCAAACAGGTTTAGAGGTTCTAAAATGAGAAAGTTTAAAAAAGTAATTGTGACAGTTTTTGCTGCAATACTCTGTATGTCTGGTAGTGTCGCAAAGACGGAAACCCCCGTAAATAAAGAAATTGTTTACGATGCAAGTTATGCCCAGAATTTTTATAAACTCATGTTGGCTGAAATGGCGCTTTCTCAAGGGG
>CAXBFV010000043.1:0-7274 GCA_963974985.1 uncultured Gammaproteobacteria bacterium
CTTTATTATCTGTATAACGAGGAATTAAATTATGAGATTTCTAATAGCATCAGATAAATAATTGCTTTTGGACCATTTTTCCTTGTTTAAAAATAGCGATGCCAAAAAAATCATCGTACTCGTGGTATAGCCTATATAAGCCGTCTTGTTTAGGAGCATCATAGATAAACTTGCCGGTTTTCATCAAATGATCATGGGCTGCAACAGGTAGCGTTAAAATCTCTTTATCTAAGAAGGTGTTTTCTGCGGAGATTATACAGCTATCTTTGTCTCTATTATCCCTCATTGGGAAATATTGATGCGCATCATCAATAGAAAAAAGACCGCATCCTGTACGTCGAAGCATAATTAAATGCGCACCACAGCCAATGCCTTTTGCAATGTCTTCTGCCAAGGTCCGAATATAAGTGCCTTTACTACAAGTCACCCGAATATCAAGTTGCTCTAGAGTAGACCTGTAATCCAAACATTCAAGCTTATGAATCACAACATCACGCGCTTCACGTTCAATCTCGATGCCTCGCCTTGCTAGCTTATAAAGCGGTACCCCGTCTTTTTTAAGTGCTGAATACATAGGTGGCACTTGAGAGATAGATCCTCTGAAATCAGATAGAACTTGTTCTATTTTTTCAGCAGGAAGATCAGGTACTACAGACCTCTCAATCACATCCCCTTCCGTGTCACCTGTTTCCGTCTGCACACCCAGCTGAATAGTGGCTTCATAGGTCTTGTCAGAATCTAGTAGATACTGGCAAATTTTTGTCGCCTTGCCAAAACAGATAGGCAAAAGTCCTGTGGCCATAGGGTCTAAACTGCCCGTGTGCCCTGCTTTTTTAGCGTCATAAAGTCGCTTAACTTGTTGAAGCGCTGAATTAGATGAAATATCTTTGTCTTTATCTAATAAAAAAATACCCGTGAGCTCACGACCTTTACGTCTACCCATGTTTTATTTACTCAACTTATCATTCATTAATTTAGCCTTTAATTTTTCCAAAACAATTTCTGCTGCCATCTGTTCTGAAAGTTTACGGCCTGGAGAGGACGCTTGTGCTGAAAGCGCTAGGTTTACAACAAGACAGGTCACATAAATTCTCTGGTTATGATCTTCGCCTTCTGTTTTATCCAAGGTATAAAGCGGCAAATCATAAGCATATTTATGACAATACTCCTGCAAAGTAGATTTGGCATCTTTCTGAACACCATCATTTAAAAGCAAATCAATTCGACTTTTAAATAATTCTTGGATGCTGGCTTTTGCGATTACATAATCACTGTCTAAATAAATGGCTCCAAAAACCGCTTCTATGGCATCTTCAAGTAACCTTGCTTTTAAATGGCCACCAGATTTAATTTCACTTAAACCGAGTTCAATATATTCACTTAGATTAAGTTCTCGTGCTAACTCAGAGAGAGTCTTTCCATTTACCAATGAAATTTTATAGCGCGAAAGTGTCCCCTCATCAGCATGGGGAAATGTTTCATACATGGTTTCAGCAACAACACAGCCTAATACGGAGTCGCCAAGAAATTCTAAACGCTCATTATGATTTTTGCGTTTACTGCGATGCGTTAAAGCTTGTTTTAAGTAATCTAGATTTTTAAATTTGTAATTTAACGTTTTACAAAGTGGACTCAAATCTGTCATTAAAGGATGCGTCCAATTTGATTCCAGCGCACGCTGTAGTCATTGCTATCCCAGCTAAACCAAACCAAGAACGCTTTTCCAACTAAGTATTTTTTATTTACAAATCCCCAATAACGACTGTCTTCACTGTTATCGCGGTTATCACCCATTACAAAATATTCACCTTTAGGTACAACCAGGTTTTTGAAATTATGGTCAGGACGCCATGGCATGCTGTAGATGTTATGTTCGACACCCTGCAGATCTTCACGGTACTTTTTTGAAGGCTGTGTTAAAGAGTTAGCGCGGGGTGTAAACTCACCCAAATATTTTTGCTTCATCTCTTTACCATTTATATAAAGAACTTTATCAATATAACTAATTTTATCACCTGGTACGCCAACGACACGTTTAATAAAGTCTACGTCAGGGTAAACAGGGTAATGGAAAACAACCACGTCCCCTGCTTTGGGTTCGCCTGTTTTAATCACAACTTTATTATTTAAAGGTAAGCGCACACCATAAGCAAATTTGTTAACCAGAATAAAGTCACCAATCTTTAGGGTAGGCAACATAGAGCCTGATGGGATTCTAAAAGGTTCAACGACAAAAGAACGCAATAAAAATACAACTAGAAAGACTACAAACAACGAACGCGCATAGTCTGCTAAGAAAGGCGCCTTAGTTAACTTATATTTTTCTTTTTTGTTTAAGCCATCTAAACGACCTTCAAACTTAGCCAATCTTTTCTTTTCAAACCAAATTTTATCAACGAGCGCTATAATCCCTGAAGCTACGATGGCAATGAAAAGCCATAATGAAAAATCAATTGTCATTTAATATAAATCCTTTTGTTATATCCAAATTTAGCGGTTATTAGAAAGCGTTTTCTAAAAAATCCCCCACGCATTATACATAATCCAGTTGAAAATACCGATTATGTTTGAAATATTTTTTGGCAGAAATGAAAGGTCCGCAGACCCTAGTGATCTAACTTTCGAATCAAGTTAGCTCCACAACCTTAACGTTACCTTAACCCTGATGGATGGCTTGCAAGTTTATTGACCTCAGTGCATAACTTATTTATGCTGCCCTATTATTTTAATAAACTTTCATTTGCCATGACTTTGAACGACATCCAAACTTTAATGTCTAATGACATTGAAGCAAATAATCAATACATCATAGATCAACTTTCTTCTGATGTCGTGCTCATTAATCAGATCAGCCAGTATATCATCCACAGTGGTGGCAAAAGATTACGCCCTTTATTGGTCATGCTTATTGCGCGTGCTTTAGAAAGTTCAGATGATAGGCAAATTTCAGCGGCAGCAGTGATAGAATTTATTCATACCGCCACCCTTCTCCATGATGGAAAAGAAACTGCTAATAATGTGTTTGGCAATGCAGCAAGTGTTTTAACAGGTGATTTTCTTTACTCTCGCGCTTTTCAAATAATGGTTGAATTAAATTCCATGGATGTAATGCAAACCCTTGCAGATGCCACCAATAAAATTGCCGAAGGTGAAGTATTGCAATTGATGAATTGTAATAATGCCAATGTAGATGAAGCGCGATACATGAATGTCATTTATTGTAAAACTTCTAAGTTATTTGAAGCTGCATGCGAAGTGTCGGGATTATTAGCAAAAGTTGATTTAAATACTCGAAAGCAGTTGCGCGAATATGGCGAATATTTAGGAAACGCTTTTCAACTAACCGATGATGTTTTGGATTTTCTGAGTGATGCTGAAACCATGGGTAAAAATGTAGGTGATGATCTGGCCGAAGGTAAACCCACTCTACCTGTTATTCATGCCATACAGCATGCAAATGAAGCCGATAAGCATGTGTTAGTCGACGCTATAGAAAAAGGCTCTACTGAAAATATTGACCAGGTTATAAAAATCATTAAAGCAACAGGTTCAATTGATTACACTAAAGAGAAAGCATTGCATTATGCCAAACAAGCTAAGCTCTCAATTACCGGCTTGAAAGCATCAGCTTATAAAGATGCTTTGCTTACTTTATGTGAAATTGCCGTCAGCAGAGTCGCATAAAAAATAAAAAGCATTAAGGCATGTCATCTTTAATAGGTGTAGGTGGTAAAAGGTCTTCACGTTTTAAGCCAAACAATACTGCAAGCGTTCCCGCGATATAGATTGAAGAATAAGTTCCTACAATCACACCTAAAATCAATGCCAAAGAGAACTCATGAATAGACGGACCACCTAAGAAGAATAGCACGATACAAACGATAAGGGTCAACAGTGATGTAATTACTGTTCTTGATAGCGTATCATTTACAGAGCGGTTAATAATTTCATTCACGCTCACTTTACGTATTTTTCTAAAGTTCTCACGAATACGGTCATAAATTACAACGGTATCATTCAAAGAATATCCAATCACCGCCAAAATCGCAGCAAGTGAGGTAAGGTTAAACTCTAAACCAAAAGCCGAAAACACACCTAGAATTATGATCGGGTCATGCAATAGCGCAATCCCTGCACTAAATGCAAATTTCATTTCAAAGCGAAAAGCAATATAGCCCATAATACAAATCATCGCGACAACTAGTGCTAGGAAGCCATTTGTTGCCAGTTCTTTTCCTACCTGGGGTCCAATATAGTTAACAGAGCTGATCGTCGCTTTGCTACCTAGTATGCCTTGAACCTTCGCCTGTAATACTTGCTGTGATGTCGTCCCGTCTTTGGAAATATGTTGATTTTTTAATATATGGGTCGACGGCATTAAACGAATCATAATTTGTTTCGCAGAACCAAAAGTAATGACCTCAGAATTTTTTAACCCAGCAGTCGATAATGCTTTTTTAACAGATTGTATATTTGGCGGCTGATTATAAGAGGCTTGTATTTGATAACCACCGGTAAAATCTATCCCCCAATTAAGCCCCTTTATGAAAACAAAACTTAATGATGTCACCACTAAAATAATGGAAATGAGGGCTGTTATTTTTTTGATTCCCATGAAATCAATATTTGATTTTTTATAAAATAAATCCATGTTAGTAAACCTTATATTCCAATTGAGATCTTTTGAAGATTACGACGTCTACCATAAACAAGATTAGTCATTCCTCTTGAAACAGTAATGGAAGTATACATTGAAGTCACAATACCGATCATCAATGTTACGGCAAAGCCTTTCACGGCCCCTGTACCAATTGCAAACAGGATGACTGCAACAATGAGTGTGGTTAAGTTAGAATCCACAATTGTTGCAAAAGCACGTTCGTACCCAGCATGAATCGCTGATTGTGGTGGCATACCATTTCGCAACTCCTCACGAATACGTTCAAAAATAAGCACGTTCGCATCAATGGCCATCCCGAGGTTTAAAACAATACCCGCAATCCCTGGCAAACTTAATGTCGCCCCCGGCATAATGGACATAATCCCTACAATCATAAACAGGTTTAAAATCAATGCAACATTTGCAATTAAACCAAAGAAGCGATAGTAAGCCAACATAAAGAGCACAACTAATAGCAGAGCAATCACAATGGAAATCGCACCCATTTTGATATTCTCCGCACCCATTGTTGGTCCAATCTGCTGTTCTTGTACAATTTGCACAGGTGTTGGTAATGCACCAGAACGAATTAGTAATGAAAGGTTTTGCGCCTCACGTTGATTTAAACCTGTGATTTGGAAGTTGTTTCCTAATTGGCTTTGAATGGTCGCATAACTAATCACATGTTTTGAAATATTTGGGACGGTAATTTCTTTACCGTGAACCATCTGCTTATCAAAAGTAGTTTGAACCAATACCGTCGCCATAAGTTTACCGATATTTTTGCCGGTCACTTTACTAAAGTAACCCACATCAGGACCACTCAATTTAACTTGTACAACAGGCAGTGAGGTTTCTTGATCATAACCAACATTTGCATCTACAACAGAGTTACCACTTAAAATAACGCGATTATGCAGTACAAGCGGCTGTTTCTTTGATGTGTAATAAAGTCCTGAACCAATTGGGATATTTCCAGCTAAAGCACTTTGAACATCAGCCTTCTCATTTACCATTTGGAATCTAACCGTTGCCGTACCGCCTAAAACTTGTTTAGCGCGCGCCGCATCTTGGACACCTGGTAACTCAATCACTACCCTGTTTGCACCAGCGCGTGCCACACTTGCTTCAGCCACACCTAATTCATTCACACGATTACGCATAACCTGAATCACTTGAGAAACCGCGTTGTTTTTAATTGTTTGTAAGGCGGTTTCACTCAAGCTAATGGTAATATCATTGGCTTTATGTGTAAGTGCCAAAGAAGGGAAATTCTTCTTAATATACGCTGTCGCCTGATTCTGCAGAGTTTCATTGTTTTCCCTAAAGCTTACAATGACTTTATTACCTTTCGCAATAATGCCTGAATAACGAATATTCTGCTCTCTTAACTTAGTACGTAACTCTTGAGCATAATTTTCCATATTGCTTTTAACGGCCGTATCTAAATCAGCCTCTAGAACAAAGTACATGCCGCCACGGAGATCAAGACCTAGACTCATAGGTGACGCCCCTATTGCACGCAACCACTCTGGTGTGTTTGCGGCAAGCATTAAGGCAATGGTCATTTTTGAGCCTAACTTTTCATCCAATAAAGACTGTGCTTTGATTTGATCATTTACATCTGAGAATGCAAATTGCGCAGTATACTTTTTCTGCTTTACAGCAGAAAATGGAATACCCGCTTCTTTTAAATCAGTCTCTATTTGTGTGAGCGTTGTTTGTGTTATTTCGGCACCATTTTTAGGAGAAAGTTGCAATGAAGGCGTTTCACCAAAAATATTAGGCAGCGCATAAATAAACGCCACGACAACAATAAGCAAAATTAATATGTATTTCCATAATGGAAAACGATTAACAGGAACTTTATTTCTAGCATTATGCATAAGAGAGATAACCTTGAAAAATTAATTATTTGAGTTCATTGAACCCTTTGGTAAAACAGTGTTAACAGATTGCTTTTGAACCTTTATCTCAACACCTTCAGCAATCGTTAAATCAATAAATGCATCACCTATTTTAGCGATTTTACCAACGATACCAGAAGTTGTTACCACTTCATCACCTTTAGCAATGCCACCTAAAAGCTTTTTATGCTCTTTGTTTCTTTTCATCTGTGGGCGAATTAATAAGAAGTAGAAGATTGCAAAAAATACGACTAAAAGTAAAATTGATTCATATCCAGAACCTTGAGCTTCTGGTTCTGCTGCAAATGCAGAGAAAGCGAGTAAGTTTGAGGCTAATATAGCTAATAGTTTTTTCATGGTTTGATTTCCTTTTTTGTTAATTAAACTGTCTGACTTTTAAGCTCCGGGATCTCGCGACCTAATTGATCGTAAAACCCTTGAATAAACTCTGCAAATGTACCTGACTGAAGTGCATTTCGCAAACCCTTCATTAGCTTTTGATAGTAATATAAATTATGGATAGTATTAAGTCTCGAGCCTAAGACTTCTTTTGTTTTATCTAAATGATGTAAATAGCTTCGAGAATAGTTCTGGCAAGTATAACATTCACACCCCTCTTCAATGGGCCGCGTGTCTTTTTTATACTGACTGTTCCGAATTCTTACGACTCCAGTGCTCACAAATAAATGCGCGTTTCTGGCATTTCG
>CAXBFV010000044.1:0-7237 GCA_963974985.1 uncultured Gammaproteobacteria bacterium
AAAACAGAAGTTGTCATGCCATACCCAAAAGCAGTGGTGGCATATGAAAACTTTCCTAAACTTGAAAGTAAGGGTAGGAAACCTGAATCTTCACCTGGGAACGCATAGCCTAATTGGCTTCCAAACCCAAGTGCTCGAAGAAAGCCACCGACATTGTTTCGATCAAGAGAGAGTGCTATTTTGCTAATTCCAATGTTGCTCGATTTTTGGAGAACTTGCGTGACAGTGATCGTGCCAAAATTTGCATCATCTTTAATGACGTGGCCTTGTAAATCATAACTTCCAGGAGAGGTATCAATCAATGTATTTGGTGTGTATTTACCAGACTTAAGTCCCATGGCAACAATGAAGGGTTTCATGGTAGATCCTGGTTCAAAAGTGTCGATAATGGGGCGTTCTGCAATATTGCGACCCGTTCGAGTCGAGAACTGGTTGGGGTTAAAGCTTGGGTAACTTGCTGCTGCGAGTACTTCACCAGTTTGGGGGTTAATGACTGCAACCGCACCAGAACTAGCATCCGCATCGATCACGCCTTTTTTAAGCGCATCAAAAGCAAATTCTTGAATATGGGCATCAATTGATAGATGGATATTTTGGCCTTGATGAAAGTTTTTGGCAGGCTTTAAAATTTTGACAAGATTTCCTCGAGAGTCCGTTTCTACCGTTTCTATACTGCTTTTAGCTTGAAGTTTTTTGTTTTCAATAGTCTCGATGCCTGCTTGTCCTTGGTTATTAATATTGGTAAAACCAACTAATTGTGCCATAGCATTGCCTTCAGGGTAGTAGGTGCGAATATGCTTTTTTAAGTATACGCCAGGAACATGGAGTGCTTTTAAAGCCTTTGCTTGGCGAGGGGTAATGTACTGCAAGGCAACGTGGTAGAGGCTGTTGAGCTGATTTTGAACAAGTTTATCAAGGTGCTGTTTATTTAGTTGAGGTAGGTTGAGATGAGAAAGTTCTGCATACTTTTTTGGAAACTTGGACATGATATGGATATTTAAAACAACTTTATAAAGTGTCGTACTGACGGCTAAGGGAATATTGTGCCGGTCAAAAATAATGCCCCTTGTAGCTGTTAAATTTTTAGTTTGCACTATTTGATGTTGTGCTTGTTGGGTTAGGAAAGTGTGATCTGCAGTATCAATATATAAAAGTCGGTAAAGTAGCAGGGCTGTGATAATTATAATCAGACATGTTGAAAACCAAAAAGTAATTTTATACTTGTTGGGGGTGGCCTTAGGTTTTTTTTGTGAAGTGGGTTTGAAATCAAGATTCATGATTTGAGGGGAAAGAGATAATCTATAAATTTGTTTAAGGGTACAGCTTTAATACCTATGATTATATAGAAAGTTAATTTAGAGCGTATTAAATATTACTTGTAACTTCAAGTGGTATGTCAGAAAGGCTTGCTGAGTGCTTTTTATTTTTAGAGTGCGCCATCACATGATAAAAATAGGGGCTAATAAAAATATCTCTATAGCGCATGAAATTAGTAATTTGGTAGCATTTACAGGTATGGCATAGATAATCCAACAAATTTGAGTAAAAAATAAGATAAAAAGTATACCAATACTGACATCATCAACACTTTTCCGACGATAGGATTTAATGATTTGAGGTACGAAGGCAACGTTGCTGGTAATATTGGCAACGACGCCACAAAAGCTAGTGAATTCAAGTAACATAATAACCCTTTTAAAAGCCCTCCATCATTAAAGTGAAAAGGATTATATTATGATTTTTTTTGTCATTGTTTTTTGTAAGTAGATCTGTGTTTTTTAAATTATTTTCTTTTTCCAATCAATAAGGCTGTACTGGAAATGATGAAAGCTGTTAGCCCAAAAATAGTAAGTGCCGTTGCTAATGGTAAAGCACTGTTAATATGCAAATGCGCAACAATAAAACTTAAGATGCAGGTACACAGCGCAATACTAATTCCAGTTAAGCTCGATATTGTAAAAGCGTCTTCTTTGGCTGCTTGACTAAAGAGGTAGGTACGAATAGCGGGCATTGCCGTACCTAGACCAATAATATAAAGCATCATTGGAATGATAATTGAGGCAGGGTTTGATAGACCCATTAAAGATAAGGTGAGCATAATAAGTGCACTGATAAAGCTGACGCCAATCCCAAGAGGTAAAACAACTAGCAAAGGCAATGCTTTAATTAATTTTAGTGAAATAGTTTTGCCGATGAGGTTTCCAAATACAATGGCAAATGAAAAAAGGGCGATGATATTGAGAGGAATTTTGAGGGTATGATAAAAATAAAAAGTACTCATGGAATAATAAACAATAATGCCACTTGTTAAAATTCCGATGGCTAATAGAGGTAGAAGAATTTGTAGCTGCTTTAGGTAATAGCCATATTTTTTATATTGGTTCAGGAGTCGCGGTTTTTTATTTTCAGGCTTGATGTTTTTTTGTGTCAGCGTTAACGCAATTGCAGCAAGTCCAAGGATTAAGTTAAGCAGAAATACCATACGCCAATTAAAATAATGAGAAATATTGCCGCCAACCATAAGGCCAATGGCAGGTGCCCAAATCACAACATAACTGGTAATCACAAGAAAGAATGAGGTTTTCTGTGTATCTCCTTTGGCCGCTTTATAGAGCATGCCTTTTCCAAGTGTGGAGGCAGTGCCAATCCCAAATGCGGCAAACATAATGCCAAGATAGAGTGTAGAAATATCTTTTGTAAAAAAACAAATGAGGTTCCCCAGGATAAAAAGCGGAAGTAGACCTAGTAAAACATTTCTTGGACCATATTTATCTGCCAAAGGTCCTGAGATAAATTGAATAAGTACCACACTTAAAAAGAAGCATGAGATAACAAGCTGCATACGTGTTCTGGGGGTATCTAGTGTAATGGCAATGACGGGTAGCGCAATAATATAAATTTCACCAAAATATTTTTTGAGAAACTCGAGAAAGGTTATCTTGGCAATTTGGCTTGTAGCAGACATATGAATTAAATAGTTCAGGAGTATTTTATCAAGTGTAGGAGATTTGCTTTGAAAATAAAGTATCGAGCTAGCTTATGTATAGCTGTGAGTATATAGTGAGCCTTCAGATGCGCTGGAAGTGCTTGAATTGAAGGGATTATTCATGGATACAGTATTTATTTTTTTAATAGAAACACCTTGGTATGTTTATTTAATCCTTGTTTATTTGATTAAGATTGGGGTTCGATCAGTTAAAGGTGGCGAAGTATCTTTAGGGAAATTCTATATTTTACCGATTGTGTTTTTGGTAATGTCTATTGATGAGTTTGTAGGCACGGTTCACTTTTCTTTTCCGCATGTTCTTATTTGGTTAGCTGGAATTGTAATTGGGAGCTATTTACTGGGTTGGATGCCTTATAGAAGGCTAGGTATTACTGCAAATAAAGAAAAGAAAATACTTTTTATCCCAGGCAGTTATTTTACATTAGTCTTAATCATTGTGACTTTTGCAGTAAAATATTACATCGGTTACACTGTGGCAGTGAGTCAGTCGTTATCCTCAGGGTTTATAATGGGGCTTCTGATTCTATCGGGTTTATTTACCGGTGCTTTTGTAGGTAGACTTCTATACGTGTTAAAAGTAATTAATCAAGCCTAGTGGAGTACCTTTTAAAGGTTAATCCGCGTCGAAAGCGTGTTTCTATTTCTGTAGACGAAGAGGGCAAATTAATTGTAAAAGCCCCACCATATATTACAAATGCCCAAATAGAGGGCTTTGTAAATCAACATGAAAATTGGATTCAGAAACAAAAAAATCAGGTTATCAGCAAGCCTAAGTTAGAAGATAGGTTCCAACCTGGAAGTGAGCATTGGTATTTAGGAAAGGCTTACCCTTTAAAAATTTTAGAAAACGCTGAAACGACCACTGTTTCTTTTGAACAGGATCACTGGATTTTTAAAACACGCGCTGTTTCCTCTTTTGAAGAAACCAAAAAGTATTTAGATAGCTGGTATCGACAGCAAGCCCAAGAAATTTTTTTAGAGTGTTTCCGTGAACAATATGCATTCATGCAGCCTTTGTTGAGCTTGCCGCCAGTGCCCAAGATATCTATTCGGGCGATGACCTCAAGATGGGGAAGTTGCTCTTCTCAGCGGAATGTTAGTTTGAATCTTTATTTAATTCATCTACCCATAAGCTGTTTAGAATATATTATTGCTCATGAGCTATGCCATTTAAAAGAAATGAACCATAGCGCAAGGTTTCATGCTTTGATGGATAAGTCTATGCCAGACTGGAGGCTTCGAAAAGCTGAGTTAAAAAAATGCGCGAGAGAGATACCCTTTAGTTGTGGCAAGTAAGATTAGTTATAAACTCTGCTAAACTTATTTTAAATTCCTTAGATGTCTAGTTTATATGTCAAAAGCACTACCTTCCAATATTCACTTTGATGGTGAGTTTTTCTTTGAATACCAAATTCAAATTAAAGAAACTGATATGTATATGGGAATTCATCTTTCTAATGATAAAGCTTTGGCATTTATAACCGAAATGCATGGCGCATACCTTAAGTCAAAAGACATGGCATTTGATAATGTGGCGGGCTTCGGCCTTTTCTTTAAAACGTCTTTTGTTAAATACATGAAAGAAGTGATTTACCCTGAGACGCTTACTTTAAGAATTGGTATTCATGAAGTCGACTGTTTTCGTATTTGCTTTTATCATGAAAATTTAAATTCAAAAGGAGAGGTTTGTCAGAAAGCTCTAATTGAGTGTGTTTATGTGGATAAAGAAAAGCGTAAACCGGTGACAGCAGATAAAGCGTTAAGTGCTTATCAAGGAATCCTCGAATGACAAAACAATGGGGTTATAAGCTTGAAATGGAAGTGCGTGATTATGAGGTTGATTTTCAGCGAGTTGTAAATAATTCAGTGTACATCAACTACCTTGAGCATTGTCGTAATCGATATGTTGCACAAATGGGTATTGATGTTTTTGAAATGCATGATCAGGGGTTTGACCTTATGCTAACGCGTATTGATCAGAAATATAAATCTCCTCTGCGGCCAGGAGATAGGTTTTATGTTACGGCATCAATGCGTTTAGAGGGAAGATTAAAAATAGTCTTTGATCAAGAGATTCGACGTTCTTCAGATGATAAGTTGATGCTTGTCGCAGAAGTGGAAGTCATTTGTTTGGATATACAAAGAAAGAGGCCCTGTATGCCTGAGAAGTTAAAAAATATTTTAAAAACTTAGGTGTCTGCAGGCGCTTTACAAATTCTTTCGTTGGTGGATGGGTTGAAAGTAAAGAAGCCTAAAAGGCGCTTAATGATTACAAGCGTTTGTTTGGTTGTATTTTAACCTATTCAATATAGGCATTTATTTTAAAGTCATATTTAGGTAGAATATCGCGCTTCTAAGCTAATTTTTTATTCAAAGAGGGTGAATGCTTAAACTGCATCGTTTAAAGGGTTATGCTTGGCTTATTGTTTTCTTGAGCGCCTTTCTTTTATTTTATAAGTATATTATTCAAGAATACCCTGGACTCATTACAAATAACATTATGGGTGCTTTCCATATTGATGCGGCGACTACTGGCATTTTGATTGCCGTAACCTTTTATTGTATTGTTGTGGTGCAGCTTTTTTCTGGTGTATTAGTGGACCGTCTGGGTTATCGGATTGTTAGTACTATTTCTGTTGTTATTGCAGCATTAGGTCTTGCTCTTTTTGCCAAGGCAGATTCTTTTTGGGTGGCTGTTATCGCAAGATCCATGATGGGGGTTGGTGTTGCCTGTGCAACGGTCAGCTATATTAAGGCGGTGAGCGAATGGTTTAAGCCAGAACAGTTTGCCTTTGTAAATAGTTTGTTAGCCTCTGCAGCGATGATTGGTGCAATGGCTGGACAAGCCCCATTGTCTTATCTTTTCGGGCATATTGGGTGGCGTGATGGTTTGCTTGTATGCGCGCTTGTAGGTTTGTGTGGAGCCGTAATTTTTTGGATTTTTGTGCGTGACAAAAGGTCAGTTGAAGAAAAAGCACATAAAAAAGAAGAACATAAATTAGTTTTTAAAGATTTTTTAGCTGTGGTCTCTAAAAAAGAGAATTTGTTATTAACGCTATATTCAGGGCTTACTTTTGCACCTGTTGATGCCTTTGCGGGGCTTTGGGGGAATGACTTTTTAAGGCAGCTTTACCATATTAGTCATACTGATGCCGCTGGAATGATTTCGCTTATATTTTTGGGGATGGCTATTGGCGCACCTGTTGTAGGAAAAATTTCTGAAATTACAGACCGTCGATTATCTTTAATGATTGGCTTCCATATTGTTGCATTGCTCAGTATTAGTGTTGTCTTCTATCTGCCCATGCCCGTTTGGGGCTCTTCCGTTTGTTTATTTATATTCGGCTTTTCGGTCAGTGTTTTTATGTTAGCATTTGCGGTAGGACGCATGATTAACCCTATATGGGTAATCGCTTTTGTCGCGGCATTAATTAACACAGGAGAACCCATTATAGGAGGTTCTTTTGATGCAGTTGTTGGGTGGTTTTTAGATTTACAATGGGTGCCTGGAAGCTATGCTGCTGATGGGGCAAGAATTTTCACAACACACTCTTATCAAGTTGCATTTATGGTCTTGCCCTTAGGGATGTTGTTGGCTCTTGTTGCGCTGTTATTTGTGAAAGAACAGAAAGTTAAAGAAATAGAATAGTCTGAATATTTATCATTAGAGGATGCTTTTCTAAAATATTCTTAGCGTATCTTTCTTTTTAATATACCGCTTTTAATACGGTTTCTTTTTGCGCTTTTACTGCTTATGATAAGTGATCAAAGTTTTTAAATTAAGTGATACATAAAAATGGCGTGGATATATTTAGTATTAGCGGGGCTCTTTGAAATTGGTTGGCCGGTGGGGTTTAAAATTGCTCAAAAAGGGACACATGCCTTGCCTGGCATTGCAATGGCCGTAGTGTGTATGGCCATTAGTGGCTTCTTGCTTTACCTCGCTCAAAAGTCTATTCCCTTAGGAATAGCCTATGCTATATGGACGGGGATTGGTGCTGCGGGCACTTTTTTAATTGGGATAATGATCTTTGGTGATCCTACTTCAATGATGCGTTATATGGGGGTGCTGCTCATTATTGGAGGGGTGATTACCCTTAAGTTGGCCAGTTAGAATTATTGCTGTTGCCATAGAGAGCTTTAGAGAGTTTTTGTGTGGCCGGCATTTGTGGTGCGTTATTTTTTAAGGGTGTTTCGGAAAAAGTGACTTGTGCCGTAAGTGAAATTTTA
>CAXBFV010000045.1:0-7199 GCA_963974985.1 uncultured Gammaproteobacteria bacterium
TGATTTGCAAAAGGTGATTCCTTTAACGCAAGGCGCGCTTTCTATTCAGCTAAAGAGTTTATCGGGTAGAGGTTTGCTGGATGCCTATAAACAAGGGAAATGGGTGT
The DNA here is from genome assembly GCA_963974985.1 of uncultured Gammaproteobacteria bacterium. Lineage (GTDB taxonomy): Bacteria > Pseudomonadota > Gammaproteobacteria > Francisellales > Francisellaceae > CAUZSH01. Next base: position 108 of record CAXBFV010000045.1, read on the forward strand.
TTTATAAGCTTTCTGAAAATATTGAATCAGGGCACTCGAAAATATTGACACAGTTATTTAAAGAGATAGAGGGGAGTGCTTTGACGAAAGAAGCGACCTCTAAATTAATCATTACTGAAACTTGTAAAGTTTGTTAAGGAGTAGGGTTATATGAAAGAGAATACAAAGAAGCTTGGATTTTTAGACAGATATTTAACACTCTGGATTTTTGCTGCGATGCTGTTAGGGGTTTTGATTAGTTTTGTTTATCCCAATATGAAACATGTGATCAGTGATTTTGACACAGGTTCAGGGAACTGGTTAATTGGCATCGGCCTCATTCTCATGATGTATCCGCCTTTGGCAAAAGTGAAATATAAGTCCATGCCAACGGTGTTTAAGAATACACGGATTTTAGTTCTATCGTTGGTTCAAAATTGGCTGATTGGGCCAGTTCTGATGTTTATCTTGGCGGTTATCTTTTTTCACAATCAACCACATTTTATGGCCGGCTTAATCTTAATTGGATTAGCCAGATGTATTGCAATGGTGATTGTATGGAATGACTTGGCAAAGGGGAGTCGTGAGTATTGTGCAGGATTGGTGGCCTTTAACTCGGCCTTTCAAATTATCTTTTATGCCGCTTATGCGTATATTTTTATTACCGTAATCCCTAAGTTTATCAGTCTTGAGAGTAGTGTGGTGCATATCTCTATGGTAGATATTGCACAAAGTGTGGGTATTTATTTAGGAATCCCATTTGTTGCAGGGATTTTAACCCGTGCCATATTAATTCCATTAATAGGTGAACAATGGTATAGCGAAATATTCATGCCTAAAATTTCACCGCTGACCTTGATCGCATTATTTTTTACGATTGCTTTAATGTTTACCACAAAGGGTGACCAAATTATCAGTTTGCCACTTCAAGTGATTAAAGTGGCGATTCCCTTATCCATTTACTTTTTGATTATGTTTTTCATCTCGTTTTGGATGTCCTATAAATTTAAAGCTACTTATGAGCAATCGGTATCACTGAGTTTTACGGCGGCCTCCAATAATTTTGAATTAGCCATTGCCGTTGCTATTGCTGTATTTGGGATCCATTCAGCAGAGGCTTTTGTTGGGGTGATTGGGCCATTGGTAGAAGTGCCTGTGCTCATCAGTCTTGTGAATGTTGCGTTGTGGATTCGACAGAAATATTTTATGAGTCATCAAAATTGACAATACTTTTCAAAACCTTCAGGCTTGCGATACGAATTTTTACCAGTGGCTTTTAATATGAAAAGGCAAATTTCAAATAGTGGGCTTTTATTTACATCAGTGAGTGCCATTTTAGGTTCTGGTTGGCTCTTTGGTGCTTATTATGCGGCGAGTTTTGCAGGTCCTGCGTCCATATTGTCTTGGGTGATCGGTGGGTTAATGATTATTGTGGTGGCTTTTGTCTTTGCTGAAGTATGCACCATGGTTCCTGTGACGGGTTCAAGCACACGTATCCCACATTTAACCCATGGAACCATGACAAGCTTTATTTTTTCATGGATTATTTGGTTAACCTACTTGGCGCTTGGACCAACAGAGTTACAGGCTGTTTTACAATATTTAAGTGCTTATTTCCCATCATTAATGAATGAGCAAGGCGCGCTTTCGACACATGGATTTGTGATTGCGGCAGGGTTGCTTTTTATTATCTGCACCATCAATTTCTTTTCAATTCGATGGTTAACACGACTCAATTCATTTTTAACCATTTTTAAAATAATAATTCCACTAATTGTAAGTTTGGTTATATTGGCTTACTTTTTTGAGCCGGTAAAAGTTATCCATTCTGGTGGGTCCACTTTTGCGCCATTTGGGCTGCATGGTGTATTAATTGCCATTTCTGCGGGTGGCGTTATTTTTACTTTTAATGCATTTAAGTTGGCGGCAGAAGTTGCAGGGGAGGCTAAAAACCCTAAATTTGCACTTCCTTTTGCAATCATTGGTTCTGTTGTCATTTGTATGATACTTTATTTGCTTTTGCAGACAGCCTTCTTAAGCTCGATTACCCCTAAACTCTTGGAGCATGGTTGGAAAAATATAGGCTTTGCTAATAAGTTGGGGCCTTTTTCTTCAATTGCCCATCTTGATAATTTGAGTATTTTAAATCCCCTAATTCTGGTCGGTGCAATTATTGGACCTTTTGCGGCAGCATTGGTTTATTGTACAAGTGCATCACGCTCTATTTATGCCATGAGTGAAAATGGTTATGTGCCGGCGCTTTTCCAAAAAGTCACGACAAATAAAAATCCAATATATGGTATTGTCATCTTTTTTGTATTGGGGCTGTTAATGTTTGCACCGTTTCAAGGGTGGCAGGCAATGGTTCAGTTTTTAACATCACTTTTAGCCATTACGTATGTGATAGCACCAGTTAATTGTTATACCATGCGAGATAAGTTACCAAATTTTGATCGACCTTTTAAGCTGCCCTTTGGAAAAGCGTGGTCGCTTCTGGCTTTTTTCTTTTGCACATTAATGGTGTATTGGACAGGTTGGGAAACCATATCAAAAGCGTGCTTTTTAATTATGTTGGGTTTAGGCGTTATTTTCATTTATCGGCTGACTCAGTCCAGTAGTGCTCGTTTTAGTTGGAATATCAAAGAATCACTTTGGTTTTGGGCGTACCTGGTGGGACTTCTTGTCATTTCATATTGTGGTAATTATGGAGATGGATTGGGGTATATCAGTGGTGCTCAGGCAGCCGTACTTCTTTTTGTACTTTGTTTTGTCATTATTCGTCTGGCATCAAAGCTCTCTTTGTCTAGTGCAGAAATGACGCAACGAATTCAAAATGCAATTGAATTAGATCAAAAACAATAAGAAGAAGGCCTATTCTAGGCTATATCACATATAGGCAATGGGGAAAACTTGTGTTTTACTGGCTGCTGTTTAATGGATTAGATAATTGTCTTTTATATGGGAGATTGCAGTATGGGACTAGCTAAAATTGTTGATGAGGACAAAGAAGTTGCTCTAGAGAAAAATGATTTACCTAAGCCGCGTAAAGCACCTAAGGTCACACCAGAAAAAGAAAGTTTTACAAAAGAAGAAGCAGACGCGACCCGCCTTTATTTAAGAGAGATTGGCTTTAACCCTTTGCTGACAAAAGAACAAGAAGTTGCTTTTGCCAGAAAATCAAGAGATGGGGATGAAGATGCTAAAAAGGTAATGATCGAAAGTAATTTGCGTTTGGTTGTGAAAATGGCAAAACGTTATCGTCCAAGAGGCGGACTTACTTTTCTTGATTTAATTGCCGAAGGTAATTTAGGATTAATTAGAGCGGTTGAGAAATTTGACCCAGAATTAGGCTGGCGCTTTTCAACCTATGCAACCTGGTGGATTCGTCAAAATATTGAACGTTCATTATTAAACCATCAAAGAACCATTCGCGTGCCGGTTCATGTTTTAAAAGAATTAAATGTTTATTTGCGGGCCGCTACAGAGCTCACAAAACAGTTAGATCATGAGCCTTCTCCAGAAGATGTGGCTGAATTTCTAGATCGTCCTATTGAAGATATTAAAAAACTATTGCGTTCAACAAGCCATATTGAGTCCTTAGATGAAGTATATGATGATTCTCAGCGCCCAATCATTGAAACGATTGCCGATGAAAATGCAGACTCACCTGAGAGTGCACATCAAGATGATGATACCACTAAATGTATTGATCGCTGGTTAGATCAACTCAATGAAAAGCAGAAACTAGTACTGGCTATGCGATTTGGTTTGAAAGGATATGATCCTAAAACCCTTGAAGAGACGGGTGAGAGTATCGGGCTTACAAGAGAAAGAGTTAGACAAATCCAAGTGGATGCCTTAAAAAAACTTAAGCAGCTTGCCAAAGAAGATGATATCGATGCGGATCTTTTCTTTAACCTAGGATAAGGCTTAATGTAAAGTCTCTAATCTATGGTTTTGGACTTTTCTTTTCGGCGATAACTCCATAAAGAAAAACACAATCCAGTAAAGAAAATAATCAAAACAGATCCCCATAAGGAATCAAAAGGATGGTTGGGGGTGAACTGCTCAAGTGCAGCGCCGAGTGTTGACCCTCCCATAAATGAAATGATTAAACAAAGTAGCGTTTTAATTTTCCAAGCCTCATAAGAGGCGCCTTTTAAAAAACGACCAATTTCTGTCCCTAAATCTGTTACGGCACCCGTCATATGGGTTGTGCGAATAACCGCACCACTATAGATGGTTGTCATACCGTTTTGCATGCCGCAAGCCATTGCAATCAAGCATTCCCCTGAAATGAGAGACCAAAGAGATAAATTGTGATTCAATAAAATTACGCCAAAATACATAATGGTTGCTTGGAGTATTAAAGATCTACCATATTCGTGATTTAGTGAAAAGCTTTGGCTATCAAGCATGATGGCATTGATAATGGATCCTATTAAAAAAGAGCAAACAATGCCTAGAATGGATAAAACCTCGTTGAAATTTCCCGTGTAGCCATTAGCACCGATAAGCGCGATATTGCCTGTCATGTGACTGACGCCATGCTCTACAAAGCTCAGAAGAACAGTTGTATTAATAAACCCGGCATTGAATGCGAGTACCATCCCACCAAATAGGACCCAGCCATATTTTTTTACGTGCTTCATTGTGGGCGACGACTATTTGACGCGCATGCCGGGTGTGGCACCTTCATCTGGAGAAAGAATATAAGGACCATTGCCATCACCTGCTGCAAGCACCATACCTTCTGAAAGACCAAAACGCGTTTTGCGGGGTGCTAAGTTAGCCACCATTACCGTATTTCTACCGACGAGTGTTTGAGGATCGTATTGAGATTTGATGCCGGCAAAAACTTGTTTGGTTACACCTTGCCCAAGACCAAGCTTCAGTTGTAAAAGTTTATCTGCTTTTTCAACATGATTTGCTTCTATAATATTAGCAACTCTGAGGTCAACCTTCATGAAATCCTCAAAGGAAATTTCAGGGGCAATTTCTAAAGCTGAAGACGTTTGAGTTTCTATATTTTTGGCTTCTGTGCTTTGGGTTTTTGGGCCTTGAGTATTGGGTATGCTTTGTGGTGTTGCAGCAGCATGTTGCTGTTTTGTTTCTTCAAGAATTTTGTCTACTTTTTCCATTTCGATACGCACCATAAGGGGTTTGAATTTATTAATTTGATGAGCGAGTAAGGTTTCATGAACGCTGTTCCAGTTTAAGGTACCAACATTCAAAAAAGTTTCTGCATGATCAGCAAGATTTGGCAGAACAGGTTTTAAATAGGTCACCAAAATTTTGAATAAGTTAATGCCCATGCTGCAGATAGCTTGGACTTGAGTTTCGGTCCCCGCTTCTTTGGCAAGCTGCCAAGGCTTATGAAGGTCAATAAACTGGTTAGCTTTATCAGCTAGGCCCATGATTTGACGCATAGCATGTGCAAACTCACGTTTTTCATAAAAGTTAGCAATACTTTCAGCAGGTTCAATAAACTCATTGAGGAGCGCATCATCCATGCAGTGGCTAGAAAGTTGGCCATCATATTTTTTAGTGATGAATCCGGCACAACGACTGGCAATATTCACAACTTTTCCGACCAAGTCAGAATTCACTTTGGTGCAAAGGTCTTCAAGGTTGATATCAATGTCATCAATACGTGAAGTGAGCTTTGAAGCAAAGTAATAACGCAGATACTCTGGATTTAAGTGATCTAAATAGGTTCTAGCTGAAATGAAAGTACCACGAGACTTAGACATTTTTTTACCGTTAATGGTCAGAAAACCATTGGCAAATACGCCGGTCGGGGTGCGGTAATCCGCAGATTTTAAGACAGCAGGCCAAAAGAGTGCGTGGAAGTAAATAATATCTTTGCCGATAAAATGGTATAGCTCATATTTGCTATCTGCTTTCCAAAAAAGGTCAAAGTTTAAGCCTAAGTCGTTACAGAGATCTTTGAAGCTCGCAAGGTAACCTAAGGGCGCATCTAACCACACATAAAAGTATTTATCTTCAGTGCCTGGTATTTTGTAACCAAAGTAAGGTGCATCACGAGAAATGTCCCAATCTTGTAAGCCGGTTTCAAACCATTCTTTAAGTTTGTTGGCAACTTCTGGCTGCAAGCGATTTTGATTTTGAGTCCATGATTTTAAATCAGCCTCAAGCTCGCTGAGTTTGAAAAAGTGATGAACACTTTTTTTCAAAACAGGTGTCTCGCCACTGACAACAGAAATAGGGTCAATAAGGTCGGTAGGGGCATAAGTGGCACTACAAACTTCACAGCTATCGCCATATTGGTCTTCAGCTTTACATTTAGGACAGGTGCCTTGTACAAAACGATCAGGTAGGAACATATTTGCTTTCGGGTCAAAAGCCTGTTCAATTTCTTTTTCTACAATAAGGTTTTTTTCTTTAAGTTTTAGATAAACTTCTTCCACGATCTCTTGGTTGATCGGGTGGTGTGTAGAATGATAGTTATCAAACTCTACTTCAAAGTCCATAAAATCTGCAACATGAGATTTAGCCATTTCCTCTACCAAACGTTCAGGCTTGATCCCTTCTTTCTGTGCCTTTAGCATGATAGGCGTGCCATGCGTGTCACTACCACAAACATAATAGCAGTGGTTGCCGCGCATTTTCTGAAAGCGTACCCAAATGTCAGATTGGATATAACCCAGCATATGACCTAAGTGGAGATTGCCGTTGGCATAAGGGAGGGCGCTGGTAACTAAGATATTTCTCATAAGCATAAATGGATGCAGGGTTTAAGTGGGCGCGAGTATACCTGATCCTTTTCAAAATGCCGAATTTGTTTGGCTTGTTTTTTGAAGGAAATCATAAATGAAAACCGTTATGCTTATAAGAGCGATGTTAATTTAGAGCCTTTAAAAATGAAAAACCCATATTGGATTTGTCCATCTATCTTGTCAGCGAACTTTGCACACTTGGGTGATGATGTTCGAAAAGCATTGGAAGCGGGGGCTGATCGCATTCATGTAGATGTGATGGATAATCATTATGTGCCGAACTTAACCTTTGGCCCTTTGGTGGTTGAAGCTTTGCGGAAGGATAGCATTACCGCTCCTATGGATGTGCATTTAATGGTAGAGCCTGTAGATG
>CAXBFV010000046.1:0-7031 GCA_963974985.1 uncultured Gammaproteobacteria bacterium
TCGTATTTATGGTGTTCTAGAGAATCAATTTCGCAGATATTATAAAGAAGCCGCTCGGATTAAAGGTAATACAGGAACAAATTTATTAAGCTTGCTTGAGCAGAGATTAGATAATGTTGTTTACCGTATGGGTTTCGCTTCTACACGTGCAGAGGCGCGTCAGTTAGTAGGACATAAGTCAATTTTGGTGAATGGCACATTATGCAATATTCCATCATTAACTGTGAATATAGGTGATGTTATTACTATTCGTGAAAAAGCTAAAAAGCAGTTGAGAATACAAAATGCATTAGAGTTATCTAAGCAGCGTGCTGACCTTTCTTGGATTGAGGTAGATGAGACTAAGCTTGAAGGTCAATTTAAATCTGGGCCAGAGAGAGCTGAATTACCTGCTGAGATCAATGAACAGTTAATTGTTGAATTGTACTCGAAATAAGTCTAATTGATCAATCTGGAGAGACGATTAATGAGTAACTGTCCTACAAATTTATATAAGCCTAGTATTGGTAATGTTACAGAAGTAAAGAAAAATTGCTTTCAAGTAACGCTCTCACCAATTGTAAAAGGTTTTGGCCATGTTTTTGGTAATTCACTGCGTCGAATATTACTCTCTTCAATCTCTGGAGCTTCTGTTGTTGAGGCCCAAATTGAAGGCGCATTGCATGAATATAGTGTGCTTGCAGGCGTTCAAGAAGATGTTGTTGAGATTTTACTGAATTTAAAGTGGTTAGCAGTATCTTTAGAGTCAGATGTTGAAGAAGCGTACTTGACGATCAATAAAGAAGGTTATGGACCTGTTTTAGCATCAGATATTGAGCTTTCTGGCAATGCTACCATATCAGACCCTAATTATGTCATTGCTAATTTAAATGGTAGTGGCAAGTTAGTTATGAGTTTGCGTGTAGTTAAAGGGCGTGGATTTGTGCCTGCTAATCAGTATGTTGAAAGTCAAGAAGAATATAAGTCTATTGGCTTTGTTGCAATTGATGCATCATTTAATCCAATTAGAAATGTTTCTTTTTCTTTAGAGGCGATTGATAAGCAAACTGAAAATTTAAATATGTTGATTGAAACAAATGGTACGACGTCTGCTGAAGATGCAATACTTGAAGCAATGACATATTTTTATGAACAGGTTTCTGTATTTGTCGACTTAAAAGCACCAATTGGTAGAAAATCAGCTGCAGAAGAGCATGATATAGATCCTTTGTTATTGCGTTCGGTTGATGATCTTGAATTGACTGTACGTTCTGCAAACTGTTTGAAGGCTCAAAATATACTTTATCTTGGGGATTTGGTGCAATTTGCAGAATCAGATTTATTAAAAGTTCCAAATTTAGGTCGAAAGTCTTTAAATGAAATTAAAGCTATCTTGGCAGAGCGAGGATTGTCTTTAGGTGTGCGAATTGAAAACTGGCCGCCAGAACAGCTTGTCGTAAAACAATAATATTAACAATAAGGAAGAGATGAAATGAACCATCGTAAAACTGGACGAAAATTTAATATGACGGGTAGTCATCGTCGTGCGATGTTTAGAAATATGACTTGTTCATTACTAAACCATGAAATTATTAAAACTACTTTACCTAAAGCGAAAGAACTTCGTTCGATGGTTGAACCTTTGATTACATTAGCTAAAAGAGAAGCTATCTTACGCAAGCAGGAAGGTGTCTCTGAGATGGATCTTAAAATGCAAGTAGTTGCATTAAGACGTCAAGCATTTAATCAAATTCGGAATAAAACAGCCGTTAAAAAACTATTTGAAGAGGTTGGTCCTCGTTATATAGAGCGCCCTGGTGGCTATACTCGTGTTTTAAAATGCGGAGATAGGTTTGGAGATGCAGCGCCAATGGCTTTTATTGAGCTTATTGACAGACCACAAGTTGAAGAAGCTGACGAAGAATAATTTTTTTTGAACTGTTCCTTGTAACATTCAAATTTTAAACTCTATACTCAAGTCTATTAAGATTAACTTAATAGGCTTTTTTTATGTCTAAAATATCGAATTCTAAAAAAATATTAGCCACTGCTTTTATTGGTTTGAGTATATGTGCATCTTCAGCTTTTGCTGTGGCGACAAATGTCCAATCCTTAGATTTTAATTATAAGATTTCTGGTAAAGGAAATCCTTCTTGGAAACCAATTGAAGTATTTACAACAAATGGCAGAACTTATATTAAGTATGCTGATGTTACCGGTGCTCACGATTTACCTGACTTATATTTAAAGTCTAAAGGTTCATCAACACCACAATGGAAGTGGGAAGCGCCTTATGTGGTGGTTAATGAAGCCATAGATTCTGCACAAATTGTAAATCCTCATACGGGCAAAGTAGTTTATACGATCGCACCAAAAGAAAATGCCCTCCCTTATATTGCTCCCGCACCAAGTATCAGTTCTAAAAAATTAGCCGGTGTTTTTGTGGAGTTTGATTTAGGCGTGGGTGGTGTTAATAATCAGCGATTTAAAAACCCTGTATTCAGTGGCAGTATTGGCTATGATGCAGATGTATCGAGCCATGTATTGTTGGGATTAGGAATAGGTGGAACCTATAATGGGAAGTCTAATCAAGAGAGCCCTACAAATAAAACTAAAATTCGTTCTTTTGACATTGAGTTAATGGGGCGTGCCACTTATTTATTTTATAGTGGCTTTACCATTTTTGGAAAAGCTGGCTTGGCTTATACCATAGATAAATTGATAGATACCCCGGCGGGATTTACCGGAGCCAAGCAGCAGAAAAAAATAGTACCTAAGATGGCCTTAGGAGTAGGGTATCAAACAACAATGGGGCTTGGGTTTAACTTCCAACTCTCAAGGCTCTTTGACTCAAACACTACAGCAAATGCGAGTGCTCTAACAGTTGGAATGGGCTATCATTTCTAAAATATTTTATTTTTATTCTTTTTTTGCTTGAATTTATCTTGAGTGTCTCCATCTACTTTAACGAATAGTTAAAACGACTTGGAGAACTCATGACCATGACGACTGAAAAACAAAAAAAAGAAACCTTTGGGTTTCAAACAGAAGTAAAACAATTATTACATCTTGTAATTCATTCTTTATATTCTAATAAAGAAATTTTCTTAAGAGAGTTGGTTTCGAATGCTTCGGATGCCGCTGAGAAGTTGCGTTTTGAGGCGCTTGATAAACCTGAGCTATTAAAAGAGGGTTCAGAAATTGCGATTCAGGTTGAATTTGATGAAAAAGCAAAAACCCTTACGATTAGAGATAATGGTATTGGGATGTCTCGTGATGAGGTAATTGAAAACTTAGGAACTATTGCTAAATCTGGTACGAAAGCATTCTTAGATGGCTTAACTGGCGATGAGTCTAAAGACTCGCAGCTTATTGGGAAATTTGGGGTAGGTTTTTACTCTGCTTATATTGTGGCAGATAAAGTTACCGTTAACACACGTCGTGCAGACACGAGTGCAACTGATTCAGTGCGTTGGGAATCAAAAGGTGATGGTGAATTTACTATTGAGCCGATCACTAAATCTGAGCGTGGGACAGAAATCGTACTTCATCTTAAAAAAGAAGAAAAAGAATTTTTAAATAACTATCGTTTGAAAGGTTTGATTACAAAATATTCAGATCATATTGCGTTGCCTATTCAAATGATTAAAGAAGAAATGCCAACTGGCGATGAGGCAAAGAAAGAAGCTGAAACCGAAAGTAAACCAGAAGCTAAAATTGAATGGGAAACTGTAAATAAAGCGAAAGCTTTATGGTTGCGTTCTAAGTCTGAAATTAAAGATGAAGAATATAAAGAATTTTATAAGCATATTTCTAATGATTATAGTGATCCAGTTGCCTGGTCACATAATAGGGTAGAAGGAAATCTAGAATATAGTAGTTTATTCTTTGTCCCTGAGCGTGCACCTTTTGATTTGCATGACCGTGAACGTAAGTCTGGTTTACAGCTTTACGTCCAGCGTGTTTTCATTATGGAAAATGCAGATTTATTGCCTTCATACTTGCGTTTCGTCAAAGGACTTATTGATTCTAACGATTTGCCTTTGAATGTTTCTCGCGAGCTTTTGCAGCATAACAAAGTGCTTGATAAAATTAAGAAAGCAACAGTGAAAAAGACACTTGATTTATTAGCTAATATGGCGAAAAAAGATCCAGAGCAATATGAAAAATTCTGGAAGGCTTTTGGTCAGGTACTTAAAGAAGGCCCAGTTGAAGATAGTGATAATAAAGAAAAAATTGCCAAGCTTTTACGCTTTGCTTCAACACATTCCGATACAGAAGAACAAGGCGTAGCTTTAGAAGAATATGTAGCGCGTATGAAAGAAGGTCAAAAATATATTTATTATGTAACGGCTGAAAGTTTTGCAGCGGCTAAGAATAACCCGCAACTTGAAGTTTTCCGTAAGAAAGGGATTGAGGTTCTTTTATTATCTGATCGAGTAGATGAATGGCTGACGTCTCATTTTACAGAGTTTGATGGTAAGACGCTTAAATCTATCACTAAAGGTGAGCTTGACTTAGGTGACTTGGATTCTGAAGAAGACAAAAAAGAAGCGAAGAAAATTGAGAAAGATTTTGAATCTGTGATTAAGCAAATTAAAGAATCTTTAAAAGATAAAATTGAAGATGTTAAAATTTCTAAACGTTTAACGGATTCTCCAAGCTGCATCGTTACTAATGATTATGGTATGAGTATGCATATGCAGAAGCTTATGGCTGAAGCAGGCCAAATGAATATGGGAATGGGTGGTGGCAAGCCAACACTGGAAATTAATCCATCTCATGAGCTTGTAAAGCATCTTCAAGAAGAGCAGGATGACACGCGCTTCGGCGATTGGTCTGAATTGTTGTTTCAACAAGCAATGCTTGCTGAAGGCGCACAACTTGAAGACCCTGCATCGTTCGTTAAATTGATGAACAAATATCTATCAAAATAATCTTAAGGGTTTAGCTATATTAATGGCTAAGCTCTTAAAGCTAATTTAGACTTAAGTTTTAAGCCCAGATTTCTGGGCTTTTTATTGGATAAAAATTATGAGTACACAAATTAATTTTTACATCTTACCTTCTTCAGAGGAATCTAAAAAGCTGGAGTTTTGTGCACGGCTTGTTGAAAAAGTATTTTCAAAAGAGCATCGCGTTTTAATTGTTTGTGATTCAGGGCAACAGCTGGAAGCCTTAGATAAATTATTGTGGTCTTTTAAGGAAGAGAGTTTTATCCCTCATTTGATAAGTGATGAAATTACAGCTGAAACTAGAAATATGCCCATTGTGCTTACTTTAGACTCTAATTATAAAATGGGTGCTGAAGATGTTTGTATTTCAATGAGTCACCAAGTTGTTCAGCAATTTGAATGTTTTTCTAGGTTTCTAGAAATCACTAATCAAAACAAGGATGCTTTAGCAGAAAGTCGTGAGCATTATAAATTTTATCGCCAGAAAGGCTATGAAATTACAACGCATAAAATATAGCCTTTAAACTTTAGCCAAGCTTATCTGTTGCCACATGGTAGTCAGGGTCTTCTAGCATATTTACTTCAACCATATTGCCCGCGCGACCTAAGAGGGCCTTGCATTCTAAACTTAAATGGCGGAGGTGAAGCGTTTTACCCAATTGTGTGTATTGATCAGCAATATACTTTATGGCATCAATGGCCGAATGATCTGCGACACGAGAGTGTTTGAAATCAATGATGACATCTTTTGGATCTGATTGAGGTGCAAACAACGTTTTAAAATTAGTAATAGAGCCAAAAAACAAAGGGCCATGTAAGGTATAGCTTTTAGTTTCTTTTTCTACCTCTTCTTCAGCATAAATATTTTTAGCGGTTTGCCAAGCAAAGACTAAAGAAGCCATAACAACACCAATGACAACTGCAATGGCTAAGTCTGTAGCCACCGTTACTGCCATGACGACAATAATAATGAGTGCGTCATGAAAAGGGATCTTGCGGATAAATTTAAAGGTTGCCCATTCAAAGGTTTCAATGACAACCATAAACATCACGCCGACTAATGCAGCCAATGGGATCATTTTAATTAATGGCCACAGTAAAATAATAAAAAGAAGTAGGAAAATTCCGGCAACAATTCCAGACAAGCGACCTCGTCCACCCGAGGTGATATTAATCATGCTTTGGCCAATCATGGCACATCCACCCATGCTTTTGAAGAAGCCAGAGACAATGTTGCCAATGCCTTGAGCGATGCACTCCTTGTTGCCGTTTCCACGAGTTTGAGTACGTTCATCAATAAGAGACAAAGTCATGAGTGATTCAGAAAGCCCAATAATGGCAAGGATCAATGCATAAGGGACAATGATTGAAAGCGTATGTAGATTTAATGGAATATTGGGAATAGCAAAAGAAGGGAATGCCGCTGACATACTATGGCCACCCATCATGTCTGCAACAACGCGCGTGTGAATACCACCGAAGAAGACGATAAGCGAAACCACAACGATGGCGGCAAGCGCAGAAGGAACTGCTTTGGTAAATTTAGGCAAATAATGCGTAATAGCCATTGCAAGGATAACCAACCCAATCATGAGGTATAAGATATTACCTTGAAGCCACTCGACTGAACCATCAGGTCCAATGATTTTAAACTGATGAAGTTGGGCGAGGAAAATAATAATGGCCAAACCATTTACGAACCCAACCATAACGGACTTTGGCATCATACGAATGAGTTTCCCGAGACGTAAAAGACCAATAACAATCTGAACAATACCCGTTAAGACAACCGTTGCAAAAAGATACTGAAGACCATGCTGGCTAACCAATGCGACCATTACGACAGCCATGGATCCAGTGGCCCCTGAGATCATGCCAGGGCGCCCACCAATGACAGCCGTAATAAGACACATAAAGAAGGCAGCATATAAGCCCACAAGAGGGTTTACATTAGCAACTAATGCAAAGGCAATCGCTTCAGGAATAAGGGCTAGCGCTACAGTGAGTCCAGATAAGCAATCAACGTGGAATCGTCCACCTTCTGGTACAAGATAGCGTTTAAGAGTTTCCATAGAATTGGCTCGTAAGGGGTTATAA
>CAXBFV010000047.1:0-7013 GCA_963974985.1 uncultured Gammaproteobacteria bacterium
GGAAGTGAGGGTAAACCAAAAGGGGTGGTGCTTTCACATAAAAATATTGTGGGCAATATTAAGCAGTCTATGATGGTGCTGGATGCCAAAGCCTCAGATTCAATCATTAGTTTCTTACCCACTTTTCATGCCTTTGGTTTAATGGCAACAACTTTACTACCATTAGTCGAAGGGCTATTTATGATTTGTCATGCTGACCCAACAGATGCGCAAGCCATTGGTAAACTTTCTGAAAAATATAGACCGAGTATTTTATGTGGCACATCCACCTTCTTTAGGCTTTATACTAAAAATAGGCAATTGACAGCTGAGAAGTTTAGTTCTTATCGCTTAGTGGTTGCGGGTGCTGAAAAGTTACAAAATGAAGTGCGTACGATGTTTAAGAATAAATTTGGTATTGAAATTCATGAGGGTTACGGTACTACGGAGTTAAGCCCTGTAGCTTCAGCAAATCAAGTAAAACTGAGCAGTGGAGAGTCTGGGAATAAAGTGGGTACGGTGGGGCGTGCTGTGCCAGGTGCCAGATTTATGATTATTGATCCTATGACTAAAGAGGAATTGCCACAAGGTGAAGCAGGAATGATCACCTTTGGTGGTGTGAATGTGATGAAAGGTTATTTAAATGACCCTGTTAAAACAAGCGATGTAATCTTTAAAAGAAACAGGATTAGATGGTATGAGACAGGGGATAAAGGAACTTTAGATGCGGATGGCTATTTAACCATTCAAGATCGTTATTCTCGTTTTGCAAAACTTGCAGGAGAGATGGTGAGTCTTTTTGCTGTTGAGCATGAGATTATTCAATTATTAGGTGAAAGTAATGAGTATGAGGTGTTGGCCGTTGCCTCTCCTGATGCTAAGAAGGGTGAAAAGGTAACCTTACTCTATACTTTTGAAATGGATGAAGCGGATTTGAAGTCTAAAGTTAAACAGTCTGAAATTAATAATTTAATGAAGCCCGCTAATTATTTTAAAGTAGATGAAATTCCTAAGCTAGGAACGGGTAAGACTGACTTTTCCGCATCTAAGAAGTTGGTTGAAGAGAAGCTATCCAGCTAAATGATGCATCTTATTAGCTTGGGTTAAGATCCTATTTAAAATGGCAATGGACTCAAGTTGAATTTGACGCACCCGCTCTCGAGTTTTACCAATATGCTGAGCAATAAATTCTAAAGTTGAGGATTGGTAACCCATCATGCCAAATCGCATACAAATAACTTCTTTTTGCATTGGGCTAAGCTCATCTAATGACATGTGTAGGTAAGTTTTGGTGTCGTCCTTTTCTGCAATTTTTTCAGGTTGGTCTCTTCTTTTGGCAGGAACCTTATCTCCAATTGTTGAACCGGACTCATTTAAGATCAGATTGATTGACTCTAGGGGGAGTGTGAGAACTTTCTTTTGTTGGATGTCATGGTCGCTGCATTCTGTGAGCTCTGCAAGTTCATGAATGCTAGGCAGGCGCTTATTTTTAAGTTTAAATTTATTTTCTATTTTGCGCATGGTGTAAAGTTGGTGGAGAACATGCCCAGGAATACGAATAAGGCGGGATTGATTGCCAATAGAGCGTTCAATGCTCTGTTTGATCCACCAAGTCCCATAGGTGGAAAATCTAAACCCTCGTTTGGCATCAAATTTTTCAATAGCGCGAATTAAACCAAAATTTCCCTCAGAAATAAGGTCAAGAAGGTGGACGCCCCGATTAAGATAGCGGAGCGCAATATTAATGACGAGCTTTAGATTGCAGCTAATCATTTTATCTTTGGCGCGCTGACTGCCTTTTTGAGCAAGGGTGGCATAACGTCTTTCTTGTTTAGCATTTAAAAGTGGAAATTTGCTGACATCTTGAAAGTAAGCACGTGCAATGGCATGCTCTTCGTAGTTTTGCGCTTGTCTGTTGGTTGATTTTCGTGTTTGTTTTATTTTTTTTGCAGCCATTATATTGTCCTTGAGGGATCTACAATTATTTTAGGGTCAACTATAAGTATAGAAAATGATCAGAGGTTGCGCCATTTTTTGATCAAAAAATAATCACACCGTGGCTTGATTTATGTCAAAGTTATTGATTATAGGGTGAATATTAACCAAAATTAATTTGTATTCTCGGACTAAAATGGGGTATATTGCACGCAATTTTATTTTTCAACTAAAAAAATAAAATACAGAAATAGTTTAGATCAAGTATTTTAATGGTTAACAAGAAAAATGAATCTAAAGCGCGCAGGACTAGTCTTCTAGTTTGAGCACTTTAGGTGAGATTTGACGCAGTTAGTCGTTAAAAGGCGTCGATATAAGCAGCACCGGTTTTACGTTCCGGCCAGCACAGGAGAATATGAAATGTCACAAGTTGTTGTTTCAGCAATGTATAAGTTTGTGTTATTAGAAGACTTTGAGGCCATGAGAAAGCCTTTTCAACAGGCTATGGAAAAACACGGAATTAAAGGTACGTTACTCCTCGCAAAGGAGGGGATTAATGGTACAGTCGCCGGTTCTCGTGAGGGAATTGATGCATTGATGGATTGGATCCGTTCTGATGATCGTTTAGTCGGCATTGCTAATAAAGAATCTTTTTATGAAGAAATGCCATTTAATCGTACTAAGGTAAAGTTAAAAAAAGAAATCGTTACGATGGGCGTTCAAGATATTGACCCAAACCATATTGTGGGGACTTATGTGAAGCCAGAGGCATGGAATGATTTAATTTCTGATCCCGAGGTTATGGTTGTAGATACACGTAATGACTATGAATGCATGATTGGGTCCTTTAAAAATGCCATTAATCCTAAAACGGAGACATTTCGAGAATTCCCAAAATACGTAGAGGAAAACTTAGATAAAACCCAACATAAAAAAGTGGCCATGTTTTGTACCGGTGGCATCCGTTGTGAAAAATCTACCGCATATCTAAAAGAGCAGGGTTTTGATGAGGTTTATCATTTAGAAGGTGGGATTCTTAAATACTTAGAAGAAGTGCCAAAAGAGGAATCTCTTTGGGAAGGTGAGTGCTTTGTATTTGATAGTCGTGTGGCAGTAAACCATGATTTAGAAAAAGGCCAATATGATCAATGTTATGCCTGTCGTTTGCCTCTAACTGAAGAAGAAAAGCGCAGTGAGAAATACTTAAAGGGAATTAGCTGCCATCATTGTTATGATGCTTTAACGCCAGAACAAAAACAGCGTTTTGCTGAACGAGAAAAGCAGTCTATTCTTGCAAAGGAAAGAGGGGAAGAACATATTGGCTCTGCCGTAAATGAAGTGATTGAAGCAAGACGTCAGTTAAAATCAGCGCGGAAAGAAAAGAATAAAGAGATGGATTAAAGCATCCCCTTCAAAAAGTGACCCGTATAAGATTTACTATTTTGAGCTACTTCTTCAGGGGTGCCTTCAGCGATAATTTCACCCCCTCCATCACCGCCTTCAGGACCCAAATCAATAATCCAGTCTGCCGTTTTGATGACATCTAAATTGTGTTCAATAATCACTACAGTATTACCTTGATCACGAAGCTGCATGATGACCTCTAAAAGTTTCTTAATATCATGAAAATGAAGACCTGTTGTAGGTTCATCCAGGATATATAAAGTTTGGCCTGTACCTTTCTTAGAAAGCTCTTTGGAAAGTTTAATGCGTTGTGCTTCACCTCCTGAGAGGGTCGTGGCATTTTGCCCGAGCTTAATATATGAAAGACCTACATCCATTAACGTTTCAAGTTTACGTTTAATTTGTGGGATGGCTTCAAAGAAAGGTAAGGCTTCTTCGACACTCATTTCTAGAACTTCATGGATGTTTTTATTTTTGTAAGTGATGTCCAATGTCTCACGGTTATAACGCTTGGCATGACAAATATCGCAAGGGACATAGACGTCTGCTAAGAAATGCATTTCAACTTTGATCAACCCGTCACCTTGGCAAGCTTCACAACGTCCACCTTTAACGTTAAAACTGAATCGCCCAGGCTGATAGCCGCGAGCGCGGGCTTCAGAGGTGGCCGCAAAAAGTTCCCGAATAGGGGTGAAGAGACCCGTGTAGGTTGCCGGGTTTGAACGAGGTGTTCTGCCAATAGGGCTTTGATCAATATCAATGACCTTGTCTACTTTGTCAAAGCCTTTGTGACTTGCGTGAGGTGAAGCAATGACACTATTATTTTTATTCAAAAGTTTGGCCGCAATGGGATAAAGGGTGCGATTAATAAGGGTTGATTTTCCGGATCCTGAAACGCCTGTGACACAGGTTAGTAGGGAAAGAGGAATATTCAAATCAATATTTTTTAAATTATTTCCAGAGACTTTCTTAATAGAAATCATCTCACCTTTTTTGGCTTTTAAGCGTTCTGTTGGCACTGCAATTTTTTTGCGGCCTGAAAGATAATCAGCAGTGAGAGATCTTTTTTCTTTTAAAACATCTTCAAGTTTTCCAGCAGCAATAATTTCACCGCCATGCACACCGGCGCCTGGACCAATATCAATGACAAAATCAGCTTGTTTAATCGCGTCTTCATCATGTTCGACCACAATGACGGTATTGCCCAGGTCACGTAAATAGTGAAGGGTGTCAAGAAGCTTTTGATTATCGCGTTGATGTAGTCCAATAGAAGGCTCATCCAGGATATACATAACGCCCACAAGGCCTGCACCAATTTGGCTGGCCAGACGAATACGTTGAGCTTCACCGCCAGAAAGTGTGTCTGATTGGCGGCTCATAGAAAGATAGTTCAAACCTACATTAACCAAAAACCCTAAACGTGATTGGATTTCTTTAATGAGACCCGTGGCAATGATTTGGTTCTGTCCAGAAAGTTGTAGGTTTGAAAACCATTCAAAGGCTTCATGAATAGAGAGTAGGGTGATATCTGAAATATTTCGCTCTTGGATTCTGACATTTCGGGCACCTTGATTAAGGCGTGTGCTTTGGCAATCTGGGCAAGGAAGGTTGCTCATTTGTTTGGCGAGCTCGTCGCGCACCATGGAAGAGTCTGTTTCTTTGAAACGTCTCTCTAGATGTGGCAGCACCCCTTCAAATGGTTTAACGCGCTCCATGCTGGTGCCCTTATTGCTTTTATAAGTTAGGGTGATAGATTCACTGCCTGAGCCATATAAAATAATTTCTTGAATAGATTTTTCAAGCTTATTAAAAGGTTTTTCAATATCAAACTTATAGTGTTTGGCCACAGAAAGCAGCTGATGGTAATAGTAAGCACTGCGTCTGTCCCATCCTTGTATGGCGCCTTGAGCTAAGGAGAGAGTGGGGCTGATAATGACCTTTTCTTTGTCAAAAAAGGCTTTGTTGCCTAAGCCATCACATCCAGGGCAAGCACCACTTGGATTATTGAAAGAGAATAAACGAGGCGAAAGTTCTTTTAGACTGAAGTTGCACTGAGGGCAGGCGTGAGAAGAGGAGAATAAAATATCCTCTTGATCATCATCCATAAAATGGATCTTGGCAAGTCCTGCAGATAAATCCAAAGCCGTTTCAAAGGATTCAGCGAGTCTTTGTTTATGCTCTTCTTTTACTTTAAAACGGTCCACAACCACTTCAATGGTGTGTTTCTTATAACGTTCTAGTGCATGCTCTTGATCAAGTTCTACAATCTCTCCATTAATGCGTGCGCGCAAATACCCTTGGGCATACAGCTTTTCAAGCAACTGAATGTGTTCACCTTTTTTCTCAGTGATGACGGGTGCCAAGATCATAAGTTTTGTATCTTCAGGGATTTCTAAAGTGCTGTCGACCATTTGGCTGACAGTTTGTGCACGAAGAATGAGATTGTGTTTAGGGCAATGTGGTTCGCCAATGCGGGCAAAAAGCACACGTAAGTAATCATAAATTTCAGTTACGGTGCCGACGGTAGAGCGTGGATTGTGAGAAGTGGTTTTTTGTTCAATTGAAATCGCAGGTGATAAGCCTTCGATATGTTCCACTTCTGGTTTTTCCATGAGTGAAAGAAATTGGCGCGCATAGGCGGAGAGAGACTCTACATAGCGACGTTGCCCTTCAGCATAAAGGGTATCGAAAGCAAGCGATGATTTTCCAGAGCCACTCAATCCTGTAATAACAATAAGTTGATCACGAGGAATTTTTAAATCAATATTTTTTAGGTTATGCGTCTTCGCGCCTTTAATGGTGATTTCTTTCATATGGAAAATATGTCGTTAAAAAATTTGGGGGATTATACCTTATCTAAGTTGTAATGGCGCCATTTAATTTCTAGCGGCTATATTGTAAAGCAGCTGCTATAATCACCATAATTATGTTTAAAATTTAACAATTTAGAGTTTTAAAAGCATGTCAAATTACTACCAAAACTTTAAAAATGTCATCGGTGTTAAACGTGATGCATTTTTAATTGTACTTATTTATAGCATTGTGATTAGTCTATTATCTTTATCCTTACCTATTGCCGTTCAAACCTTGGTAAACATGGTAGAGATAGGGTCTTCGGGCAAACAAATTTTAGTTTTGTGTATCGTACTCTTTGTGCTTTTGATTTTGGCATTTATCGTGCGGATATTGCAATATAATATTGTTGAAAATATTCAGCAGAGTATTTTTGTACGCGTTGCGCTAAGAATTTCGAAACATGTAAATCGCATTGCGCTACGAAACTATAAAGAGAAAAACGTAACGGAGTTTGTAAACCGTCTTTTTGAAGTGGTGACCGTGCAAAAATCGGTTTCAATTTTATTTTTAACGATTCTAGAAGTGATTCTGCAATCTATTGCCAGTATGGTGTTACTGGCTTTTTATCATCCGGTATTATTGATTTATGATATTGTGCTGGTATTTTTCGTTTTACTTGCCATTATTTTGCCCTATCGGCATGCTTTGAAAGAGGCTTTAAAAGAATCAACCGCGCGCCATGATGTGGTGGGTTGGGTGGAAGACCAGGCCAGTAATCCTATGATTTTCAGATCAGCAAATAATGGGGAGTATGCCGTTGAGAGAACCGATCGTGAGTTAACCAATTATACCAATTGTAGTATAAAATAAGGTGTTGGTCTATACTCGAAAGCATCTCT
>CAXBFV010000048.1:0-6975 GCA_963974985.1 uncultured Gammaproteobacteria bacterium
CACGGCCCATGCTTTCTGCGGATTCTCTACGAGATTGCTCTTTAATCAAAGCAGCATGAAGTTTTTTAACTTTCATGTCAGGATCTTTCTCATTTAAGATAACATCCCACTCATCAGACATGGTGGCAAGCATTTCTTGGCTGAGGTGCTTAGCATTTTCAATCAGTAGTTTGACCTCGGGGTCTAGTTCTTTAGGCGTAGAAAGCGGGGCGACTGTTGAAGAAGGCGTTTGAGGTTTTGCTGTAGCTGGACGAGCTAGAGGCTTCTTGACTTCAGCTGCATTTTTTTCAATTGGCTTCTCGGAACCCTTTTTTTCTTCGGGCTCGCTCTCTACAGCTTTCTCATCTTCAGGTTGTTTTGCAGTAGGTGCTGGTTCTAACTCAAAGCTTGGTTGTGGTTTTTCTTCTGGAACACCTGCTTCTGCGGCACTAGAGGCCATCGCTTTTTCTTTCCATTCTTTGTAATGCTTGCTGATAGTTGTGGTACTACCGTGGCCACCCAGTTCTTCTTTAAGTTTTACAATGGTGATTTTCTCAGCTTTCATAAGCAAAGAGTGTGCTGCGGTTGCAACATCGTCATAAGTGATTCCAGGACGTGCCATGAATAATGAGCTCCTTGTGGGGATTTGTATGTATGATTAAAAAATTAGAATAATAAATTTATGTGTTTAATTGCTCTTTAGATGAGAATTATCGCTGCTCACATTAACTCAGCAGCTTTTATTGAATTATATCAATATATTCTATTCAGTCAAACAATGGTTATAATTAGAGCCCAAAGGATTTTAGAAAGAAGGTAGAGTCGTGATTCGTGATGAAAAAGAATTAGATCGGGTACGTTGGGCGGCACGCCGTGGCATGTTAGAGCTTGATTTGGTATTAGAGCCTTATATTAAAGAAGCTTATATGGTTTCTCCTGAATCCGATAAGCTTGCTTTTCTGGCACTCTTAGAGTGTGAAGATGCAGACTTATTTACGTGGTTTTTGAAATCAGTCCCTGCGGATCCGGAACATGAAGAAATTGTGGAAAAAATATTACAGTTTAAAAAAGAAAGTCATCGTTAATCAATGGCTTGTATTTTGAAGATAGCGCCCCATATGTTTTAAATTAATTGAAAAGGTAGAAATATAATTATGCAACAAATGAGAGGAACAACCATACTCTGTGTGCGTCGTGGAAATGAAGTGGTTATCGGTGGCGATGGCCAGGCCAGTATGGGTGACATGATTGCCAAAGATAATATCGTTAAAGTTCGTCGTTTAAGTGACGGTAAAGTGCTGACGGGTTTTGCAGGCGGAACGGCGGATGCCTTTACGTTATTTGAACGTTTTGAAGAAAAGTTAGATTTCTATCAGGGCAATCTAGAGCGTGCTGCTGTAGAAATGGTAAGAGAATGGCGCATGGACAAAATGTTAAGCAAGCTTGAAGCTATGATTATTGTGGCTGATAAAGAAAAGTCCTTGATTATTTCTGGTGTTGGGGATGTGATGGGTGCTGATGAACTGGGTATTTTGTCGATTGGTTCGGGTTCTCCTTATGCGCGTTCTGCAGCCCGTGCACTTGTACAAAATACAGAATTATCTGCACGTGAAGTTGTTGAAAAGAGTTTGAGTATTGCCGCAGACATTTGCGTATATACCAATCATAATTTCACAATTGAAACCATTAAAACTGAAGAAAAAGCAGCAGGATAAGATTATGTCTCAAATGACACCTAAAGAAATTGTAAGTGAGCTAGACCGTTTTATTATTGGCCAAGGCGATGCTAAAAAAGCCGTGGCGATTGCGCTCAGAAATCGCTGGCGTCGGATGCAGTTAAAAGATGATTTGCGCCAAGAAGTAACCCCTAAAAATATTTTGATGATTGGCCCAACAGGTGTGGGTAAAACTGAGATTGCCCGTCGTTTAGCTAATTTAGCGCATGCGCCCTTTGTTAAAGTAGAGGCTACCAAGTTTACGGAAGTAGGTTACGTGGGTAAAGATGTGGACTCCATCATTCGAGATTTGGCAGACATTTCGATTAAGATGAATCGAGAGCATGCTAAGAAAAAAGTACGTGCACGTGCCGAAGAATTAGCTGAAGAGCGTGTTTTAGATGCGCTGCTTCCGCCTGCTCGAGAAAATAGTAGTAAGGTTGGGTTTGCAAATGAACCTGTGGCGCAAGACGAAGGAAAGACAGAGTCTTCTACACGCCAGCTTTTTAGAAAGAAACTTAGAGCAGGTGAATTGGACGATAAAGAAATTGAAGTAGAAGTGGCAGGTGCCAATGTCAATATGGAAATCATGGGACCTCCTGGCATGGAGGATATGACCAACCAACTTCAAGGACTATTTTCTTCATTAGGCAATGACAAAAAAACACGTCGTAAAATGAAAGTCACGCAGGCTGCTAAGCTTTTAGCTGATGAAGAGGCTGGAAAATTAGTCAACGAGGAAGAAATTAAAGCCCAAGCGTTAGAAAGCTTAGAGCAAAATGGCATTGTCTTTATTGATGAAATTGATAAGGTCTGTAAAAAGTCTGACAATAAAGGTGGCGAAGTTTCACGTGAAGGCGTGCAACGTGACTTGTTGCCTTTAGTGGAGGGTTCAACGGTGTCAACGAAATACGGAATGGTGAAAACAGACCATATTTTATTTATTGCTTCAGGCGCATTCCATGTTGCAAAACCTTCAGACTTGATTCCTGAATTACAAGGTCGTTTACCGATCCGAGTAGAGCTGAAGTCTTTATCTATTGAAGATTTTGTACGAATTTTAACAGAACCGGATTCTTCCCTAACTAAACAGTATGTGGCGTTGATGGGAACAGAAGGTCTTAAGATTGATTTTACTGACGAGGCGATTCATAAAATTGCTGAGATTTCTTGGCATGTGAATGAAGAGATTGAAAACATTGGTGCGAGGCGTCTGCATACCGTAATGGAACGCTTGCTTGAGGAGGTTTCTTATGATGCCCCTGAGCGTAATGGCGAGACCGTTAAAATTGATGTGGCTTATGTTGAAGGCAAGCTTAATAAGCTCGTGAAGAATCGTGATCTGAGTCAGTATATCTTATAAGGTGAGCTCATGACTTATAACTTTTGCGCAGGACCTGCAATATTGGCAGACAGTGTTTTAGAAAAAGCACAGGAAAAGCTGTTGGACTTTAAAGATGGTATTTCCATCTTATCTATTAGCCATCGTGACCCAGCATTCGAGGCTTTGGGTGAAGGTATTAAAACTAAGTTACGGGCTATTTTAGAGCTGCCTGATGATTATGATATTTTGCTTATGCAAGGGGGCGCGACATTACAATTTTCAGCGATTCCAATGAATTTTGGGAAAGGTAAAAAAGCTGCTTATATTAATACAGGGATTTGGTCTCAAAAAGCCATTGATGAAGCTCAAAAATGTTTGGAAGTGGTGGAAATTGATCAAGGTTATCGCAGTGCAGGCCAACAGCGCTTTGATGCGGCTTTGCTTAATGATGTTGAATATATTCACTATACCGACAATGAAACCATTGATGGGGTTGAATTTAATTATGCGCCAGAAGCGAAAGGCGTCCCAATTATTTGTGATATGTCCTCAAGCTTTTTATCTAAAGCTATTGATATCACCAAGTTTGATTTAATTTACGCCGGGGCTCAGAAAAATTTGGGTCCCTCAGGTTTGACCATTGTAATTGTCAAAAAGTCCTTACTTGTCAAAGTCGACAGTGATTTATTGCCGGTTGTGATGGATTATAAAAAAACTGCCGCAGCAGACTCCTTATTAAATACGCCAGTGACCTTTACTTGGCAGGTGGTGGATTTGGTTTTAGAGTGGTTTAATGAAGCGGGTGGGTTGTCTTATTTTGGACCTGCAAATCAAGAAAAAGCGGCGATGCTTTATCAGGCAATTGATAGGCTTTCACTTTTCTCAAATAAGTTGCCGCAAAATGTTCGTTCAAATATGAATGTCGTTTTCCAACTTTTGTCAGATGAGCTAACGAAGCAGTTTTTGCAAGAAGCTGATGTGGCAGGTTTTTATGGTTTGAAAGGCCATAGAAGTGTCGGCGGGTGTCGTGCAAGCTTGTACAATGCAATGGACCTTGCTGGCGTTAAGGCATTAGTTGATTTTATGGAGACCTTTAATGAAAAACATAAATGAACAGGTATTCAGGAAAGTAATTGCTATTGATGGGCCAAGTGGTGTTGGGAAAGGTACTTTAGCGCGTTGGTTAGCAGATAAGTTGTGTTATGCATTATTAGACAGTGGTTCTATCTATCGCCTTGCCGCACTCCATGTTTTAAATAAGGGTGTCGACCTGAAGGATCAGGCTGAAGTTGTGAAGGTGTGTGCTGAAATGAAGATTTCCTTTCAGTCAACTTTAGCGAATGTCGAAGTTTTTTTGAATGATGAAAATGTTTCCGTTGCAATTCGGAATGAAGAAACAGGGATGGCGGCATCTGTGATTTCAGCCTACCCGGAGCTTCGAAAGTTACTGTTAGAGAAACAGCGTGCCTTTGCCACAGAGCAAGGACTAGTAGCAGATGGGCGAGATATGGGAACTGTTGTTTTTCCTGAAGCTAAACATAAATTTTTTCTAGATGCAGATCCTAAAGTTCGTGCGCAGCGTCGATATGATGAGCTCTGTAAAAAAGGTGAGACACCTGACTTTGATCAAGTTTATCAGCAGTTAGCAGAACGCGACCATAAAGATCGCACACGTAAAGTGGCACCTCTTAAACCTGCTGATGATGCAGAGGTAATCGATACCTCTTTATATAGTATCGAAGAAGTTAGGAAGCTCGTTTTGAAAAAGATCGGCGTCGAGAAAGTGCAGGGCTCTCATTTAAGTGGCTAATTTTTCTATGCGAGCCTTTATATCTTTGTTGGTGGCTTTTTTATCTTTCAGTCTTTATGCCACAGACTGTGGAGGTGGCACAACTTATGAAATGAATATGTGTTTGAAAAAGAAAATGCATATTTTAGATCAGAAGGTTGAAGGGCTTAAAAACATTGATCAAAAAACAAAATCGACATTTAAGTCATCACGAAAATCCTTATGTGAAGGAGTTAGCAGCGAATACCAAGGAGGTACTTTTCAAAGTGTTTCTTATGGATTGTGTTATGTTTCTTTTACGAAATGGTTTTTGAATGAGAGTTAAGGGCCTCAAACCGTTGAGCCCGTAATGACCCCGCCACCTAAACAAATCTCACCATCATAAAGCACCAGCGACTGACCTGGTGTCACCGCGCGTTGAAGTTCATCAAAAACAACCTCTGCATGACCTTCCAAATTGATAGTGACTGTACAAACTTGATCTGACTGTCTATAGCGTGTTTTTGCTTTGCAGGTAAATTTGGAAGCAGGTGGTTCGCCAGAGACCCATGAGAGTTGCTCTGCATGCAGTTGCTTTGAAAGCATGAGAGGGTGGTCATGGCCTTGTACGGCAATGAGGACATTGCGATCAAGATCTTTTTGGGCCACATACCAGGGTTCTTCTGGACGGTTTTTAACGCCTCCTATGCCGAGTCCTTGGCGTTGACCTAAAGTGTGGTACATGAGCCCCTGGTGTTCACCGATGATGACACCATGTTCATCTTCGATCTTACCAGGTTGGGCTGGCAGGTACTTATAAAAAATTCTTTAAACTTTCGTTCACCAATAAAACAAATCCCAGTACTGTCTTTTTTATTGTGAGTGACGAGTTGATGTTGTTCTGCAATTTCACGGACTTTAGGTTTTTCGAGTTCACCTATTGGAAATAGAGCGGATTCTAACTGATGTTGTTGAAGGGTATATAAAAAATAAGATTGATCTTTATTGTGGTCCAAACCTTTTAGAAGTTGGTACTTGCCATTTTCAAAACCTTTCCTGGCATAGTGGCCAGTTGCCATAAACTCGCCCCCGAGCATTTTGGTATAATCTAAAAAGGCTTTAAACTTAATTTCTTTATTGCATAAAATATCAGGGTTGGGTGTGCGGCCTGCACCATACTCTTGTAAAAAATATTCAAAAACATAATCCCAATATTCCGCAGCAAAGTTTATTTTTTTAAACGGAATGCCAATTTGATCGCAAATAGCTTGGGCATCTTTAATATCTTCATCAGCAGAACAAAACTCTTCGGTGTCATCTTCTTCCCAGTTTTTCATGAAGACGCCGGTGACATCATAGCCCTGCTCTTTTAAAAGCAGGGCTGAGACGGAGGAGTCGACACCACCTGAAACACCAACAATAACCTTCTTCGACATTTTTTAGTCCGTATCTCTTTTGAGAACTGATAAGAAAGCTTCTTGTGGGACTTCAACATTACCCACTTGCTTCATGCGTTTTTTACCTTTCTTTTGTTTTTCCAGTAGCTTTTTCTTACGACTGACATCACCACCATAACATTTTGCAATCACATTCTTGCGAAGGGCTTTGATGTTAGAGCGTGCAATAATTGTCCCACCAATGGCGGCCTGAATTGCCACATCATACATTTGTCTAGGAATGAGCTTTTTAAGACGTTCGACGAGGTCACGGCCACGATGGATAGATTGCTCCTTATGAATAATACTGGCTAAAGCATCGACACGCTCACCATTGATTAAGACATCTAAGCGCGCCATATCCGCCGCTTCATAACGGTTAAGCTCATAATCAAGAGAAGCGTAACCACGAGAAACAGATTTAAGGCGGTCAAAGAAATCAGAAACCACTTCAATCATCGGTAAGTCGTAAACGAGTTGTACCTGTCGGCCAACATAATTCATATTTACTTGCGTGCCACGTTTATCCACGCAAAGAGTAATGACGGAACCAATATATTCTTGAGGCATGAGAATATTGGCGCGCACAATAGGCTCTTGAATTTCAAGGATGGTTGCCGGGTCCGGTAACTTAGAGGGATTATCGACATCAACCATTTCACCCGATTTAAGTTCAACTTTATAAATAACCGTAGGGGCTGAGGTAATGAGATCTATATCATACTCACGCTCTAAACGCTCTTGAACTATTTC